>NZ_DAMBHK010000003.1:11988-19225 GCF_032060305.1 Kaistella sp.
GAGTGTTTCCCACGAACAAAAACAAACCAGATACTTAAAAAATAGTTTGTAATAATTCCACATGCAGTAGAGAAAATATTACTCAGCGGGAAATAAATTCCGTGGTAATTGTATTCATCAGCAAAGATCAAAGGAATATAAATACTGAAGATTTTAAAAGAACCAATTTCCATCACTGCGCTCAAACCACCGGCAATAATGAAAAACACAACCTGTTTCTGTTTCAGTAAAAGTTCTTTCATAAAAAAAGCGTGTCTGCAAATTTATAACTATATGTTAAACAATAAGAAATTCTTGTTAAAATATTTTTTTGTTTCAATTTTATGACTAATTTTAATTTCTGAAAAGCGACTGACAATCTGATAAATTTTTCATTTTCAAACAGTATTGGAATGTTTATTTTATCTGAATATACTTATTTGATTGATATTTTACAGTTTAAAACTAAAAAATAAACATTTCCATGAATCCTTCCAGACCCTACAGAAAATTCAATCCTCAAAAGAAAATAATAGAGGAATTAGAGCAGAAAAGCCCGCGTTTCAAAAGAATTTACTCAGAATATGAATCAATGAGCGACGAGTTATGGAATCTGGAGAATACAGACGTTTCAAATATTCCGGATGATTTTCTGGAAGCCATCAAACTCCAGACTTCTTACCTTGAAGACGAAATCGATGACTGGCTTCTCGATGAAAATAATAAGATACAATAAAATAAATCTGCAGAAATGCAGGTTTTGCTATTTTGCTATCTTTGCAAAAATTTTCCGGGTCCGGAATTCCTGCTATGCTGATTAATCTTACTCAAAATCAAAATTTCAAATTATTTAAAATCATTTCTGAAGTCGCAGAAAGTAATCACCAGACAGTTTTTATTGTCGGCGGATACGTCCGCGATCTGCTGATGAAAAGGAAAGTGCCAACAGATATCGATTTCGTTACCGAAAGTAACGGGATGGATCTGGCGAAAGCAGTAGCCCAGGCAATCAACCCAAAATTAAAAGTTTCAGTCTTCAAAAATTACGGAACGGCAATGTTCAAACATGAAGGTTTGGATCTGGAATTCGTAGGGGCACGGAAAGAAAGTTATGCCGAAGATTCCCGAAAGCCTTCCGTAGAAACCGGCACGCTGGAAGACGACCAAAAACGCCGCGATTTTACCATCAACGCGCTCGCCATTTCTCTGAATAAAGCAAACTTCGGAGAATTGATTGATCCTTTCAACGGAATTTCTGATATTGATAATAAAATCATCAGAACGCCTCTGGAGCCCAGCCAAACCTATTCTGATGATCCTTTGCGAATGATGCGCGCGATCCGGTTTGCCTCTACATTGGATTTTAAAATCGAAGAAAATTCACTTCACGCCATAAAAAAAGAAGCCGAAAGAATCAAAATCGTTTCCATGGAAAGGATTATGGTCGAATTCAATAAAATAATGCTTTCCGAAAAACCTTCTGTTGGTTTAAAACTAATGGAAGAAACCGGTATTTTGCCTTTGGTGATGCCGGAACTTACTGCCTTACGCGGCATTGAAGAAGTGGAAGGGCAGACCCATAAAGACAATTTCTGGCACACCCTGGAAGTGGTCGACAATATTTCCAAAAACACCCAAAACCTTTGGCTGCGCTGGGCCGCCCTTCTTCACGACATCGGAAAAGCGCCAACCAAAAAATTTGTGGAAGGCATTGGCTGGACTTTTTACGGACATGAATTTCTGGGGTCTAAAATGGTGAAAAGTCTTTTCCACCGGCTGAAACTGCCTTTGGGAAGCGACATGAAGTATGTGCAGAAACTCGTGAAGCTTTCGTCGCGTCCTATTTCTTTAATCGATGACGGAACTTCAGATTCGGCGCTGCGGAGACTGCTTTTTGATTCCGGTGAGGATCTGGAAGATCTTTTCACGCTGTGCAAGGCCGATATTACCACTAAAAATTCTTCAAAACAGCAGAAATTCAAGAAAAATTTTGAATATGTTGCCCAGAAAATTAAAGAAGTGGAGGAGAAAGATCAGGTCAGGAATTTTCAGCCGCCGATTTCCGGAGAGGAAATTATGGAACTTTTCAACCTGAAACCCGGAAGAGAAATCGGGATTTTGAAGGAAAAAGTAAAAGAAGCGATTCTGGAAGGCGAAATTGCCAACGATAAAGTTGAAGCCCGAAATTTCGTCATCAGAGAGGCGCAGATTTTAGGATTGAAACCTGCTTAAAAAAAAGCGGTGTCAAAGTAAAGACCTTGACACCGTTTTGAAAAAAATTTAGTTTTTGTAGAAACCATTGGTCCCAATCCCGGTAGTAAGGGTTTTGAGTAACGTTCCGGAAGTGTTATAAACTCTGGTAATACTGTTGGCTGAGAAAGAAGGATCTGGAATATATACTTTTCCGTCGATTACATTAAATCCATAAATGTTTCTGGTTTCAAAACCGAACATAGGAACTACAGTATTTCCGTTCATTGAATACAGCTGTTTCGCCGCTGTCACAAAATAGATTTTATTGTTTTCTATCGCAAGTTTTGCCGCATTCGTAATTCCGGGTAAAGCAATTTGTTCCACGGTTGCCGTTTTTGCCGCTATTTTGTAAAGGTAGGTCTGGTTGTTATCTGATGATAAAACATATACCGTGTTTTCGTCAGCAATCATGTCACGAATTGCGCCGTTGTCGGTTAGCGTGATGGTTTTATCCACCTGGTTATTTGAAGGGCTAATTCTGGTGATGGTATGTCCGGTTGGCAATTCGTTGTAGTTGCTGTCATAGGTAATTCCATCGGTTTGTACATATACAAAGCCATCGGAAGCAACTACTTTTTCGGCATAACGGTCGAAACTAATGCTTTTCACAAAGCTGTTGCCGGCGTCGTAAATATTCAGTTTCATGACATCATAAAAGTTATTATTGGTCACGTAGGTGTAATTTCCTGTGAAAGCAATGTAACGGGGTTGCTCAAGATTGGCAGAAATCGTAGCGGTTTTTTTGAAAGTATATCGGTTTACGACTTCAATTTTATTTGGAACATTCAGTACCAAAAACGCATTATCATTTTTAAAGCCGATGCTTTGGAATACATTTCCTAAGTTTTCGTTATTGTTGTTTTTGCCGTAAATATTGTCTTCCTGAGCTGAAAGATCGTTCGGCAAAAACGTTACCGATGCAGTAGGGGTTGAGAATCCTCCTTCATTTGCAATTAGAATCCCGTTTTCATAAGCGCCTTTCGGAACTTCCACGACAGGATCTTCATTTCGGCAGGAAATGTTGAACAATAACGTAAAGGCAAAAGCCGAAGCTAAAATTTTTGATAATTTCATTTTTTTTATATTTATTTAAAAGTTAATCAGTAACTGAATGCTGTAATTTCTTTTAGGCATCGGATAATATGCTGAAGTTTCATATACCTGATCCCAGAGATTGTTGATTTTAATTCCCAGCTGCTGGTTTTTCAGAACACGGAAGTTCATTCCGGTATTCATTACAAAATAGGATGGGATGGCAGATGATCTTTCTTCATCAGTGGTGGTGTAGGTGAGGTCGTTAAACATTGCCTGTGCATATAATTCGGCAGAACGGTAGCGATAACTTGCATTTCCGAAAACTTTATGTTTTGGTACGTACGTCATGAAATTCCCGGTTTCTTTATTGATCGCGTGGTTGAACACATATCCTACACTCATTTTTGCAGAATGTTCACCAAAGGTTTTCTTTAATTCAAGCTGAGATTCTAGACCAAAAGATTCTACTTCTGAAGTGTTGACCGGAACCCAGTATCCCAGGGAACCCGGAACCCATTGGATCATATTTTTTATTCGCAGATAATAGGGAGACAGGTTCAAGGAGAGATTTCTGTATTTGAAATTATTGCCGAGTTCAACCTGATGTGCAATTTCCGATTTCAAATCTGGATTTCCGCCCGGTTGCCAGTATAAATCATTAAAAGAAGGATATCTGAAGTTTTTAGATAAATTGAAAATTAATGAATACCAACGGTTTACGGCGTGGCGGCCAGATAATGAAAATAAAATGGGAGTTTCCAGATTTTCAACGATATCTTTCTTTATTCCCGCCTCGAAATAATATTTTTGGTGAGGACTCCATCGCAATAATGCGGCAAAAGCACCGGCATTTCTTACGACATCCGTAATTCCGGATTGGTAACCTTTGCCTTTATTGAGCTGATAATCGGTAATGATATTCAGGGCAAAATCGTCATTAATGGAATAGTTGAAATCGTTTTTCAGCAAAGAAACTTCGCTTGTTCCGCCGCTGCTTTTAGGCTTTTCTATCGTACTGAAATACTGAAATTCATCTTCCAGATAAGCCAGTCGTAAAATGTTCTGAATTTTTTTTGATTTAAAATTCCAGCTCAGCGTGCTTCGGAAGCTATCGGAAAGATATTTGGATCTGGAACCAAATTCTGTAGTGGGATAATGCTGTGAACCGCTAAAGTGCTGGGTCTGCCAGGCAAGGGTATTTCCCGAACCGATTTTATAAGCAACACCGAGATTGAAATTTTTATTTTGGTATTGTCCGTTGATGTTTTGATAATTTTTCTCCGGAACTTCGTAGTAATTCTTGCTTTCCGAATAATTTCCGCTAAATTTCACACTTAGGATTTCATCGCTATAAGATGATTTCAGAAAGGTGTTAACTGTCTCAAAAGAGCCATATTCCATAAAAAGAGACTGGCGGAAACCTTTGTTAAAAGTCAGTTCATTGTTTAGGTGAATTGTTCCTCCGATTGCCGCACTTCCGTAAATCACGCTTCCGCCACCAGATTTTATTTCTAACTGATCGTACCCGAGGAGATTCAGATTATTGATGTCGCCCTGACCTAAAAAAGGGGAATTCACATTAATCCCATTCCAGATGAAAGCAGTTTGCTGTGCGGTTGTTCCACGGAAAGAGGGCGAAGAAACCATTCCCCGGCCGTTTTCTTTGATATTAACGGGAGATTGAAAACGGAGAACCTCAGAAAGATTGGTGGTGTTTTTGAGTAAATCTTCTTCCTTGAGTTTTGATATTTTCTGAACTTTTCTGGAGTTATCCAATTGATTGTCAAATACAAAAACAGTATCTATGGCGTGCTCCTGTGCCAGTAAAAGCATAGGGCTGCAAAGCAGTATTGCTGAGAAAAGATATTTTTTATTCATATATCAGGCTTTTCCTCCGAAAGCGTTTTTGTTGTTAAACTTTAGGCAAGGTCTCCTGACTTTCACATTGTTTCCACCTTCCCGTTTCCAGTGGTTTTGTATTGAAACAATTCTTTTTATGTGATTTACAGTTGCGGGGACAGTTCACGGATTTCACGTGATTCCCTTTTCCAAAAGCTGAGCAAAGGTACATTTTTAATCCTGTACCTACAAGAATGAGAAAGTGGTGTTAGGATTTGGCCGATAAACTCTTGAGGTAATGATAGGTTTCCACCTGAGAGCGGATTTCTTTTGTGCCGGTTTTTACATAATCGTTGCGCAGTTTTTTATCCAGAATTCTGGCTTTTACGTTATCTCTGAGCTGAATATCGAGCATGTCTTTAATTTCTTTCTTTAAATTTTTCTGGGTGACTTTAGCCGCCGCCTCAATTCGGTAATCCAGGTTCCGCGTCATCCAGTCGGCCGAAGAAATGTAAATATCTTCGTTTCCTTTGCTGTAAAAATACATGACTCTGGCGTGTTCCAGATATTCATCCACAATGCTGATGGCCTGAATTTTTTTCTTAAACTGTTTCTGGTTCACAGCACAGTAAATCCCCCGAACAATCAGCCTGCAGATCACGCCGGCATTTGCTGCCTCGTAAATCTTCTGAATCAGGGCGCGGTCGCTCAAAGAATTCACTTTAATAATCATTTCTGCGTGGCGGTTGGCTTTGGCTTCTTCAATCTCTTTGTCGATATGCAGCATTATTTTTTCGCGCATAAACTGGGGGCAGAGCAGCAGATTTTTACAGGATTTCAGGGCGGGCAGAATGTCTTCTTTAGGTTTTCTCAATACATTGAAAACTTTGTTGATGTCGGCCATAATTCCGCGGTCCGAAGTCATCAGAAGATGGTCGCCGTATATTTTTGCCGTTTTTTCGTTGAAGTTTCCTGTGCTTACAAAGCCATACTGAACGGTTTTGTTGTGCGATCTTTTCTTGATGATGCAGAGTTTTGCGTGAACTTTTTTATTCGGAATCCCGAAGAGAACCTTTACCCCTTCCTGCTCCAGGATTTCTTTCCATTCCAGGTTGCTTTCTTCATCAAATCTGGCGCGAAGTTCCAGCATCACAGTAACTTCCTTGCCATTTCTTACTGCGTTGATGAGGGCATTCACGATTTTCGACTGACTTGCCAATCGGTAGGCGGTGATCTGTATCGATTTTACTTCGGGATCCATCGCCGATTCGCGGAGTAAATCAATGACCGGCGTATACCGGTGATACGGAAAGGTGAGCAGAACATCGGTTTTCTGAATCACATCCGTAACTCTTTGTCCGATAAACATCGCGTGGTCAAAAGAATTGCGTTCCTCTGGTTTCCGGTACATTTTAAAAACATCGGGAAAGTCCATAAAATGCCGGAAGTTATGTATTTTACCACCAGGAATTATACTGTCTTTTTTGCTTAAATGAAGTTTACGGATCAGAAATTCGAGCAGGGCTTTATCCATTTCCTTATCGAAAACAAACCGTGTAGGCTTTCCTTTTCTTCGGGATTTAATGCCTTTCTCAATTTTTTCTGCAAGCGTGGTTTTGATATCGTTATCTAAATCGAATTCCGCATCTTTGGTTACTTTAAAGCAGTGAGCCTCGAAATCGGTATACCCGAAATAGGAGAAAATATGCGGAAGGTTATAAATAATTACATCTTCCAGAAGCATTACGTTTTTCTCTGCTTTATCCTCGGACGGCAGCAGCACAAAGCGTCCCACCGCCCGGGAAGGAATTTCAATAATGGCAAATTTGCTTTCGTACTGAAATTCTTTCTTTCTCATTGCCACGCCCAGATACAGTGATTTGTCGCGGAGATAGGGCATAGGCACATTTTCATGAAGCAAAATGGGAATCACGTTACTTTCAACCATCTCATCAAAATACTCCTTTACGAAACGTTCCTGCGCCGGGGAAAGGTTTTTTGCGCTGCGGATGAAAATTTTCTGTTCCGCCATTTCAATCTGGATTTTTTTCCAGGTTTTATCGAAATTCTGTTGCTGGTGGATTACAATTTCGTTAATCTGCTGCAGGATTTTTGTTGGGGCTTGATAGAA
>NZ_DAMBHK010000003.1:19325-25638 GCF_032060305.1 Kaistella sp.
GGTGGATTACAATTTCGTTAATCTGCTGCAGGATTTTTGTTGGGGCTTGATAGAATGATTCTGTAATGAATTTGTCTTTAAAATCCATGGCTCGTTTTAATCCGGCCACGCGTACGCGGAAGAATTCATCAAGATTATTTGAAAAGATTCCCAGAAAACGGATGCGCAGGTGAAGCGGAACATTTCCGTCCATCGCTTCCTGTAAAACACGTTCGTTGAATGATAACCACGTAATATCTCTGGGATTAAATAGATTCGCCACGTTTTTTAGTCTATATTTTTCTCAAAAATAGGAAAATTTCAGCCAAGTTTCGGGATGCAGTCATTAGGAAGAACCATAAATTTTCGTTAAATTTGAAACAAACTTTGCCTATGTTTACACGAGAAATTTTATTAAAAAACAGGGTTCCTGTACTTTATCTGAAAAAAAAGGATACGCTTTTCCGTGAAGATCAAATTGCATTGAACCTTTATTATCTTACAGAAGGTGAAATCAGGATATTTAACTCCGATTCCGACGGGAAAGAATTTTTAATAAATAAGGTGAAGGACCACCAGTTTCTCGGCGAACCGCCATTTCTGCTCTCTGAAAGATATCCCGCCAATGCGGTGATCGCCAGTGAAAGTGCAGAGATTTTCAGTTTCAGTCAAAGTCTTTATAAAAAATTTATGCTCGAGAATCCTGAAATTCTTTTTGAATTTACCAAAGAGGTGGCCAAAAAAGCCTACGATAAAACCCTGAGACTCAAATCGATCGTTCACCAGTGTCCTCACGAAAGAATTTTAAATTTTCTCAATATCCATAAAAGAAATATTGGCATTGAACCCCATGAAAAAACCATTATCGACGTTACCAGGAAAGAAATGGCAAACTCTACCGGACTGGCTATTGAAACCGTAATACGTACCGTAAAAAAAATGGAACGGGAACAAAAAATACAGCTTATTAATCATAAAATATACTATTGATGCAACGCAGTTTCTGGCTGAAATTTTCAGTTTTCAATTTCTTTTTGGTAGCGCTTTTGGGTGTCATCATGCGTTATAAAATTCTTTATTCTTTCCCGTTTCTGGACCAGAAACATTTGCAGGATGCGCATTCGCACTTCGCTTTTTATGGCTGGATTACCAACGTGCTGTATGTATTGATCATGCACTATATAAGTAAAGTGAATCCTTTGGTTAAGCTCAGAAAGTATGAATATTTAATCGTTATTAACCTTGCCGCATCTTTTGCAATGCTCGGTACGTTCATCTACGGCGGTTATTTCTGGGCGTCGATTGCAGCTTCTACAGCAGCGTTGCTTACCAGTTTTGTATTCTGTTATTTCTTCATCAGAGATTCCATGAAAATTCAGGATGCTTCAAAAATCTGGTTCCTTGCAGGATTGTTTTTTGCGGTGATTTCGTCGGCAGGAGTTTTCAACCTGGCCTACATGATGAGTTCTAAAAATATAAACCAGGATCTTTACCTGGCCTCAGAATATTACTTTCTGCATTTTCAGTATAACGGATTCTTTATATTTTCCTGTATCGGTCTTTTACTCTATTCGCTGAAAGAAGCCGGATCACCTATTTCTGAAAGGAAAAACAAATTGCTATTCTGGCTGATGTTTCTTGGCTGTTTCATCGGTGTAGGGCTTTCGGTTTTATGGATGAAGCTGCCGGCTGCCGTGTTTACTCTGATTGTTATAGCGACGCTGGGCCAAACTGCAGGGGCCGTAATGATTTATGATTTTGTAAAAAAAAGTTGGACGAATCTGGTGGTGAAATGGTCGCCGATGCACAGGTTTGTACTTCTTTTTGTGGGATTTGCATTTGCAGTGAAAATTGCGCTGCAGTTGGGCTCCAATATTCCTGCGGTAAACCAGTTTGCTTTCGGATTCCGTAATGTAGTGATCGCTTATCTGCATTTGGTGCTGCTGATGTGTATTGCAACATTTTTGGTGAACGAGATTCTGGCAACCAATTTCTTTACCATTTCCAAACCGCTGCTGTTGGGTCTTAAACTTTTTCTTTTGGGTATTTTCCTTAATGAATTTCTTCTGGGACTGATGGGCATTTTTTCGATAAAATATATTTCGATTCCTTATGCAAACCATTTCCTGCTGTACATTTCTTTACTTATTTTTATTGCGCTGCTCCTCATCTTTGTAAACTTAAAGACAAAAAAGCAGCATTAAAAACAGATACTTTTATTAATAAAAAATGGCTTTCAAAATATTTTTGAGAGCCATTTCTACAATTAAATTTAACAAACTCAGAATTTATTTTTCGGGCAGCAGTACTTCGTCAATCGCATACACAATACCGTTAGAAGCAGGAACTGTGGCTACAATTTTTGCTTTTCCGTTGATTACAGGCTTCCCGTCTACTATCGTTATCGTAATATTTTTTCCGTTTACCATTCCTAAACTTTGTCCGTCGGTCATATTTTCTTCTTTAATCACCCCAACATAAGTATGATATCCAAGAACATCAGATAATGCATCAGCCTGATCTGGTTTCAAAAGACCATCTACAGTGCCTGCAGGAAGTTTGTCGAACGCAGAATTCAGTGGAGCGAATACTGTAAATGGACCTGCGTTGCTGAGAGATGTTGTGAGGTTTGCGGCTTTCACTGCGGTCACCAGAGTTGATAAATCCGGATTTTTTGCCGCCAACTGTACCACTGTTGGGTTGGAATCATCGTCCAGAACAGCTTCCTGTCCCTGACCTACGGCTTCGGTAGTTGTAGCGGAATCGGTTGTAGTGGTTTCATTTTTCTTGCACGAAACCAGCGCGAACCCAACCAGACCTAAAATGATAATCGATTTTTTCATTGCTTAATTTTTATTAAAAGTACTCACAAAAATTAACTGCGGGATATGACTGTGGTCATATGCAAGTGTCTGTAATTGTGATATTTGTCACCACAACGAAAAAGCGGTATTTAATAAATAATTAAAGGTCTTTTTTATTGAATTTTATCAAAGAAAGTACAAATGGAACCGTTGCCCAGATCATCAGAATCAGCATCGAGATTCCCATGCCGCCGCCTGATCCGAAAACTTTTTGAAATACAGCTCCCGAGTAACCCAGCATCGCTGAAATATCCAGCTGAAGCAAAACGAAAATTCGCGAAAGCCCCACCGGATTGAGACCTGCAAGTGTGGCCATGATTCCTTCAATAGGATAATCGGCAAACTGAAACATCAGAACGAGCAGAATTCCGTCATAAATAATGCTGAAAAACATCCAGATAAAAATAGAAATTCCGATTCCCTTCGCTCGGTCGCGGCTGATGATGGCCGAGAGCATCGCAAAAGAAGTGAAGATCACCGAAAGTAAAATACCGATGATAATAAGCGAAAATCCTGTTTCAATCGACGAATATAGCAGAATCGGAATGCCGCATCCCAGCAGAAACGCCAGAACCAAAGCCGTGGAAAGTCCCAAAAAAATATTAAACCAAACCTTTACCCGCGGCACCGGCTGGCTCAGGAGGAGTTCGATAAACTGGCTGCTGTTGTAAACATAAATGGTCGAAAAAATAATGCTGACCAAAGGAACTACCAAAAGCACCACATTCAGCAAACTCAGTGTAGCTTTGGTATAATTGCTTTCGAGGCCGAGAACCGACCAGGAAATGATGAAAAGTAAAATGGTATAGAAAATTACAATCTTATTTTTTAAAATATCAAAAAGTATAAAGCGTGCGATCTTGTTCATTTTTTCATTTCTTTTAGGATGCTGATGATGGATTCTGATATTTTTTCTGATTTTCTTTCGGTCATCAGGTCGGTTACCGACTGCTGAACGATAATTTTGCCTTCATTCATAAAAACAATTTCGCTCACAATATCATCCAGCTCACTCAGAAGATGCGAGGTGATGATGATGAGTTTGCCTCTGTTTTTTTCTTTGATGATTTTATTTTTCAGGATTTCGGAAGCCAAAGGATCCAGTCCGGCTGTAGGTTCATCCAGGATAATGACTTTCGGATCGAACATAAATGCCAGTACGGCGCTCACTTTCTGTGTCGTACCTCCGGAAAGCGTACCCATTTTCTTATCGTACATTTTTTCCAGTTCGAAGTTTTCCAGAAGTTCGGTATCGAGATGAGTTTCAGATGTTTTCCGCGTATCCTTAATCATTCTGATGGTTTGTCCGATGCTCATGTTTTCCGGATAGCGGCCGATCTGTGGCATATAGCCGATGTCTTTGCGGTAAAGATAATCGTCCTTCACACTTTTTCCGTCCACCAGAATATCACCGGTCTCGATGACGTTGAGTCCTAAAATCGATTTAATCAATGTAGTTTTCCCGCAGCCGTTCGGGCCGATGAGCGCAATGGATTTTGTATTGGTAAAGGACAGATTCAGATCATCCAGAGCGGTGAATTTGCCGAATTTCTTGGTTAAATTTTTTACTTCTATCATAATTCTATATTTGGAGGGAAGTAGGAAGCTCCAAACTTCCGACTTCAAACTTCGGACTTCAAACTTCGTATTTCATTTTTATATTTCGACTTTCTTCATCAGCGGCTGCTCGTCCACAAAATTTTCAGGCGTAAGACTGGGAATTATTTTTTCGGTTTTATCGAGTAAATCCACAAAAAAGGTTTTAAAAAGTAGCATAATCGATGGATTATTCTCTACCAGCACGGCATATAAACTCAAAGGATGAAAAGGCACGTCGCCCACTTTGTCTTTATCCATGTCATAACCTTCATATTTGTCCCAGAAATTCTTTTTAAAATCATTCATGGCCATAGTTCCGCTCGTGGATACATCAAAGGTGTTGTTGATAAAGTTATTGTTCATCACCCGGTTTTCCATACAGTTGGAATTGATTTTCATTGCCCAGCCGTTGTCCTCAAAATCATTTTTGAAAAGGTCGATTTTCGTGGCGCCATCGAGAAAGATGGCCGTTGTATTGTTCTGGAATCGGTTATGTTTTATTTTACTGAAACTGATGTCTTTCAACAGCAGGCCGTAGTTCGCGTCGCCCCAGTTGTTGATGAAATTGTTGGCGACCATTCCCACGTTATTACTGTACATTACTGCCACACCTGCGTTATTGTTATCGAAGGTATTGCCCACATACACATCATCATTCGATGACATAAAGTGCAGGCCATATCTTAGATTTTTTTTAGAGTAGTTGCGGTAAATGTATGATTTAATAACTTTTTCGAGGTAAATGCCGTCTTTGTGACCCTCAATATAATTGTTTTTGATCCAGATTTCCTCGCTTACCCAGGCGTGGATTCCGTCACCAATTCCTTCCTGTGAAGTGGCCCGTGTTGAAGTGATTTTATTATTGCGGATCATACAGCGGTAACCGCGTTGTATATAGATGCCGAAATAGTTGTTTTCGAAGATATTGTTTTCGATGGTGGAATAATGGCTGTCGTAAAGTCTCACCGCACCGATGTTTTTAATTTCGTCTTCACCGGAATTGATGATTCGGAAGCCTTTCAGCAGGATATTGTTGGCGCGGAAGGAGAGGATTTCATACTTCATCTCACCATCCAGAACCGGACTGCCGATACCGATGAGTGATAAAGGATGCGTGATGCTGAGGTTGCCTTCTTTGTAAACCCCGCTTTCCACTAAAATACTGTCGCCACTTTTTGATGCGGCGACAGCTTGTTTAATGGTTTTAAACTGTTCGTTTTTTCCCACTTTCAGAATATTCGAAAATATGAGTACAGGAAAAAAAAGAAACATTAATCTGAACATAATTCTTTATTTGGTTAAACTGGCTCCAAGCGTGGCAGCGGCTTTCTGTGCGGCTGCTTTGTCCTGATAAGCCTGTGTGTTTCCGCCCATTGGGGATTTTATGCTGCCGCCTTTGATGAAGGTAGCTTTAGCTTTTTCCAGAAATTTACCGGAAGGGAAATCGATCACATAGGTTTTTGCATTGGTGGCCTTGTCGGGATTCGAACTTTCATACATGTTCATACACATAATGTCATCGAATTTATAAGCCCGGCCTTTTTGGGTAATCAATTGGGTAGCGTATTTCTGTTCAGTGATGGTCATCCGGCAGTTATCGCACTGGTCTTTACCGAGAGCGAAATCTTGGGGACCGCTCTTCTGGCAAGACATAATTGCTAAAACTGAGACTGCTAGAATAAGTGGTTTTGTAAAATTCATTTGATTTAAAATTAAGTTGATCGTATTTTAATGTAAATCTCAGACAGATTTTGGTTTTCTGAACTCTATAAATGCTAATATAGCCAAAATTAATGCAACGCCAAACATAATTCCACCGCCGATGTTGGGGTAAGAGTAAGCACCGAAGTTCAGTAACTGCTTAAATCCGA
>NZ_DAMBHK010000003.1:25738-39418 GCF_032060305.1 Kaistella sp.
CCGCCGATGTTGGGGTAAGAGTAAGCACCGAAGTTCAGTAACTGCTTAAATCCGATTAATGGTGGCTGATACGACATTCCCGGAACTACGATGGCTGCATTCGGATCAAGGTTGTGGCCGTAATCGTATTCCCAAAGCCAGAAATCGACCATAAATGCTATACCGAAGATCATGAATAATACTGCCGTGATGTACAGCCAGGTTTTTTTGTTCAGCCAAGCTGTGAGGAAACACAACAGTGCAAAGAATGATAGTGCATAAGGAAGTACTGTAAACTCCCAGAAATCTTCGGGATGAATGGTTTTCATGCCGATATAGTGGTTCAGTCCGTTGATGATTTCGTATTCTCCGGTAATTTTACTTGCCCAGAGATACATGGCCAAACCTTCAGGATATTGCGGTGCTTCCAGATAAATGGACCAAAGCGGTACAAAAATGGAAACGATAAGGGCGATTCCGCAAACGATTAGTAAAACTCTTGTTAAGTTATTTAAGGTATGAGTTTTCATTTTTTTTTGAATTAAAAAAGGGCAGAAATATCTGCCCTTTATTTCTGAATTTATTTTGTTTCCCCTTGTTTTACCGGGCTCTGTGCGTTGTCCTTCTTATTATTCAAAGAATAGATAAGCGGGGTGTTGCTTCCGGCGGGCGATACTCTTACATATCCCTGCATTTCCTGGTGCAGTGCACTACAGAAGTCGGTACAGTACATTGGGTACATTCCAGGTTTTTTCGGAACCCATTTCAGGGTGCAGGTTTCTCCCGGCATAATCAGCAGTTCGGCATTCTCGTTGCCTTTGATAGCGAAACCGTGAGGTACATCCCAGTCCTGCTCAAGATTGGTTACGTGGAAGTACACTTCATCACCAACCCTTATTCCTTCAATATTATCCGGAGCAAAATGCGAACGGATGGAGGTCATGTAAACATGTACTTTGTTGCCTTCTCTTACAACTTTGCTTTCAGCTTCTCCTTTGGTTACATAAGGGTGCTTATTATCGGCAATTTTAAAGAATTTAACCTGATTTTTAGAAAGCATGTCACCCGGTAACGCTTGTGCGTAGTGTGGTTCACCAAATGTTGGATAATCCAGCAGCAGTTTCATTTTATCGCCACTGATGTCGTAGAGCTGTGCAGACTGTGCCAGTTCCGGACCTGTAGGTAAATAACGGTCTTTGGTAATTTTGTTGTACGCTACAAGGTATTTCCCGAAAGGTTTTCCGGAGTCACCGCCAGGGATCATTAAATGTCCTACAGAGTAGAATGTTGGCTGTCTGTCAAGAACCTTAAGGTCTTTAATATTCCATTTCACAACTTCAGAAGAAACGAACATCGAAGTGTAGGCATTTCCTTTTCCGTCAAACTCTGTGTGGAGTGGTCCTAAACCTGGTTTCTGAACTTCACCGTGCAAAGCGGCTTCGTATTTAATAACCTGTACGCCATCGTATTCTCCTGCAAAATTTTTGTCAGCAATCGCTTTAATCATTTTGTCGAAACTGAATACTGGGATAAGTGCTGCAAGTTTACCGGAACCAATAATGTATTCACCAGTTGGGTCAACGTCACATCCGTGTGGAGATTTAGGACAAGGAATCATGAACATGGCATCTTTCATATCTTCAACAGAAAGCACAACTACTTCTTTCTTCATGGTAGATGTTGCACTGTGGGTGCTTTCGTCCCAAGTATTGTGTGCATATTCTGTGGTCACTTTTCTTCCTTTTCCGGCTTTCACCAATTCAGCAGCTTTTTTCCAGTTCACTGCCATAATGAAGTCTTTGTCGTTCTGCGAAGCATTTACCTCAAGCAGCGTATTGGCTTTTTCCGAGTTGTAGCAGGAGAAGAAGAACCAGTCGCCCGATTTTTTCTTACCGGCATGCGAAAGGTCAAAGTTAATCCCCGGAGCTTCAATCTGGAAAGAAAGATCCATACCGCCCGTTTGCTGATCGATTCCGATAAATGAAAGTACTCCTTTGAAGTTTTCTTTGAATGAATCAATCGGAACGTCACCGTTGGCATCATCTGTAGGAACTGCAAAACGGGTTCCTGCAACTACATACTCTGTATTTTCCGTAAGGAATGGTGAAGAGTGATTCCCTGCAGAGTTTGGCAACTCCAGAATTTCAACAGTTTTGAATGTTTTTAAATCAATTCTTGCCACGCGCGGAGTATTGTTTGCGTTAGCAAAAAGCCATCTTCCGTCCACTTCCGCATTGGTTTGCGAAAGGGAAAGGTGGTGCTGGTCATCCCAAGGAATAAAACCGTGAGAAGTTTCGAGCATAGGTTTGGTTTCTTCGCTGTACCCGTATCCGTTTTCCGGATTTACGGAGAAAACAGGAAGTACCTTTAACAATCTTCCGCTTGGCAAGCCATATACGTTTACCTGCCCGTTGAAACCACCGCTCACGAAGTTGTAAAACTCATCGTACTTGCCGGGAGCAACGTAAACTTTTTGTGCAGCGTCGCCACTTACGGCGGTCTCAGTACCTTTTGGTTTGCAACCTGTCAGCGCTGTTACGGCAACAATGGCAGAGAGCCCCAATAATTTAAGACTTTTCATATATATTTGATTAAAATTTTTCTTCTCAGAAATTATTTTGCACCGTCAATCTCGCGCATGTATTCCAGGATCTCTCTGGCTTCAGTGTCATTAAGACCCTGATTTGGCATTCTTACCAAACAAAGCTCAAGTTGTTTCTGTAATTCTGGATCAACATCGATCATTGGGTCAGGATTGCTGATGAAGTTCATGATCCATTCAGGAGTTTGTCTTTGGGTAACGCCTTTCCAGCCTGGTCCTACCAATTTTTCTTCTGTTGGTTTGTGACATGAAGTACATTTCACGTCAGCGATTTTTTTGCCGGCAGCAGCCATAGCGGGATCAAATTTGCTTACATCTACGTTTTCGTGTGGTCCTAAACCTCTTTTAGGATCGTACTCATTGGTTCCAGCTGCAGCAGGAGCTTCTGTAGTAGTAGCTGTAGTTTCGGTGGTGGTTGCTGTAGGAATTGAATCTGTTTTTTTATCCCCTCCGCAGGAGAAAAGTGCCAAAGTGAGCACTGAAAGTGCCATTGTTTTAAGTGTGTACATAATTTAATTGTTTTTTGTTTACTCAAAAGTAGAAACATTTGCCCTCATGCGAGTATGATCCAAGTCATACGGTTTATATGACTTTTATCGTCAAATTTGTAGGAGATGTTTAAAGAATAAAAAATAATTTTGTTAAAAATTTAGCAATATGAAGAAATACGTAGTGATTTGTGTACTTGTTATGGCTGCTTCCTGCAGTAAAAAGCCGATTGATTCCGCGAAAGAAAGTAATGTAATGCTGGAAGAACCCACACTGAAGGTGGTAGACTCTGCAGCTGCCGGAAAACATGAAGGCCTGGCGCTTATTGAAGGGATGGATTGCCTTACCTGCCATAAAACGGATACCCGCCTCGTAGGCCCCTCTTACCAGGAAGTTGCCGATAAATATACCGAGAACGATATTGAGATGCTGGCAAACAAAATAATCGACGGTGGTAAAGGGAACTGGGGCGAAATCCCAATGACCCCGCACGCAGGTATGAGTAAAGAAAATGCAAAAAAAATGGTTGAGTATATTTTGACGTTGAAGAAATAAGTCCTTTTAAATTTTACTTTTCATAAAAAAACTCCTTACAGCTTTTGTATATCTTAAGGAGTTTTTTTTATGATCGGGATCATCATTGCTTTATGACTGTAATCATACGGCGGTTATCAACAATCGGCATGGGAGTCACTGGGTCTTCATATTTTTTATGTTGTTTTACGAATTACCCCAATATTTTAGAAAATAAATGTCAATTTGTCACACTTTTTTCCTTGGTACAAAATTGGAGAAAACCACTGCAAATAAAATTTAAAAAACAAAAATATACATACTATGAGTAAAATAATTGGAATCGATTTAGGAACAACCAACTCTTGTGTTGCTGTAATGGAGGGAAAAGACCCTGTTGTAATTCCTAATGCTGAAGGTAAAAGAACCACGCCTTCAATTGTTGCCTTCACCGAAGATGGTGAAAGAAAAGTAGGAGATCCTGCAAAAAGACAAGCAGTAACCAACCCTACCAAAACCGTATATTCGATCAAAAGATTTATCGGTACCCACTTTAAAGATGATGCTAAAGAAGTTTCTAGAGTTCCTTACCAAGTGGTAAGCGGACCAAATGATACTGTAAAAGTAAAAATCGACGACAGAGAATATACCCCACAAGAAATTTCTGCAATGATTCTTCAGAAAATGAAGAAAACTGCGGAAGATTATTTGGGACAAGAAGTAACAAGAGCGGTAATCACCGTTCCTGCATACTTCAACGATGCGCAAAGACAAGCTACTAAAGAAGCTGGTGAAATCGCTGGTCTAACGGTTGAAAGAATTATCAATGAGCCTACCGCTGCAGCGTTGGCGTATGGTTTAGATAAAAATCATAAAGACCAAAAAATCGCAGTTTACGATTTAGGTGGTGGTACTTTCGACGTTTCTATCCTTGATCTTGGTGACGGAGTTTTCGAAGTATTATCAACCAATGGAGATACCCATCTTGGTGGTGATGATTTCGACGATGTAATCATCAACTGGATGGCAGATGAATTTAAAGCTGAAGAAGGGGTAGATTTAAAATCTGACGCAATTGCGTTGCAGAGGTTGAAGGAAGCTGCGGAAAAAGCAAAAATCGAGTTGTCATCTTCAACCCAAACAGAAATCAACCTTCCGTATATTACTGCTACCGCTACAGGACCAAAACACTTGGTGAAAACCTTAACAAAAGCGAAGTTCGAGCAATTGTCAGCAGATTTGGTTAGAAGATCAATGGAGCCTTGCAAAAAAGCTTTGGCCGATGCAGGTCTTACCATTTCAGATATCGATGAGGTAATCTTGGTAGGAGGTTCTACAAGAATCCCGATTATCCAAGAGGAAGTTGAGAAATTCTTCGGTAAGAAACCTTCAAAAGGAGTAAACCCGGATGAGGTAGTTGCAATTGGTGCAGCAATCCAAGGGGGAGTTTTAACTGGTGATGTGAAAGATGTTCTTTTATTAGACGTTACTCCACTTTCATTAGGTATCGAAACCATGGGTTCTGTTTTCACTAAACTAATTGAAGCCAACACAACCATCCCAACTAAAAAATCTGAAGTGTTCTCTACCGCGTCTGACAATCAGCCGGCTGTAAGCATCAGAGTAGGACAGGGAGAAAGACCAATGTTCAACGATAACAAAGAAATCGGAAGATTTGATTTAACAGATATTCCGCCAGCGCCAAGAGGAGTTCCACAAATCGAGGTGACTTTCGATATCGATGCGAACGGAATTCTTTCTGTTTCAGCTAAAGATAAAGGAACCGGAAAAGAGCAGTCTATTAAAATTCAGGCAAGTTCAGGACTTTCTGACGATGAAATCCAAAGAATGAAGCGTGAAGCAGAAGAAAACTCTGCAGCAGATGCTAAGAAAAAAGAAGAAGTTGAAGTTTTCAATAAAGCCGACGGATTGATTTTCCAAACCGAAAAACAATTGAAAGAATTTGGCGATAAATTGTCTGCGGACAAGAAAACAGCCATCGAAACTGCAGTTGCTGAATTGAAAACCGCTTTCGAAGCTAAAGATTTAGATTCTGTAAAAACCAAAACTGAAGCTCTAGACGCTGCTTGGATGGCCGCTTCCGAAGAAATGTACGCAGCAGGCCAGCAAGGTCAGCCAGGTGCAGATCCTTCTCAGGGAAATGCCGGAGCTAATTCTGGTACAGATGATGTTCAGGATGCAGACTTTGAAGAAGTCAAATAAGTAGCAATTATCATCGATTAACATCGATTGAAATAAATTAGTAAATCGCTGTAAATGTAATGTTTACAGCGATTTTTTTGTTTTTGTAATTTTTTGTAATAGTTGATTTTAATCATTTTTTATTGTATTTTTGTCTCTTATTTGTACCGCTCGTTATTTGGAAGCACCCGCGAAAACAAAACCCTGTAAATCAATAATTTACAGGGTTTTCAGTGGAGTTGGAGGGAATCCTATATATTTTGTATAAATAGTTTATTAATAATATTTTATAAATAACTATTTTAATGTAATTTCTGAAAGGGGACGGTTTTAAGGATGGTTTTATAATGCACTTCTTTCGCCAGAATCTGCTTCCAATAAAGATCTTTTTCCAATGAATCACTTATATCTCTCAAAGCCGTATCTGGAGACGTTATTACAATCTTAGCATATTTTGTTGAGGTTAAATTCTCTTCAAAGCCATCGAGTAGTTTTGTAAGTAATAAACTTTGGGTATAAACTTTTCTATTGCTTGAAGTATTTCATCTGCATTTGTATTTAGACCTAATAAAAACAGAAACAATCAATTCTGTGAAATATTTGGTTAAAATTTAATTCATATTTTCAAAAATATAGAATTTCAAATTTTTATTCGTTATTTGTAGTAATAATATAAATTATCAAAATAAAATGATTTTCTGTAAATCAAAAAAGTTTTTCTTATTTTTCGCAGTCTTAGTATTATGCGCTTCATGTCAAGATGATGAGCAGATTAATAATCAAAGCTTAGAAATTAAGCAGCTTGATTCGCTAATTGCCAACAAGTTAGTTTATCGTCAAAATAGAGATCACTTTATTCTTGACTTGAAAGCTAAGCTTAAGCGTAATCATCTGGATTTTAAAAATAAATACATCATAAACGGAGAAATTGCAGATAATTATTTTGGATATCAAAGTGATTCCGTCATTACTTACCTTCAAAGAAATCTCGTGCTGGCTGATTCAGCCGGTAATAAAAATTGGCGATATGAAACTCTGATTAAAAAAAGTAATTTGCTGAATTCCATTGGGCTTTTTACAGAATCTAAAATGATTCTTGATAGTATCAGAAATGATATTCCTAAATCTTTACTATTTTCATATAATTCTACTTCGGAATCCCTCTATACAAATCTGTATGAATATAGTAAAAGCAATAAAATGTTTGCTGACGCATACAGAACAAAACTTATGGAGTATTATCATAAAGGTTTTGTTTCTTCTGAAGATCCCGTCTTCAGGAATCTTTTCCAGTACAATATTTGTAAAATGAACAACGAATGGGAAAAAGCAATACTCAATATCGATCAGTTTATAAACTCTGTCCCCGCCAAAACAAGGCTGAAAGCCATTGGATATTATTGTAAAGCTTTTGCAGAAGGCGAAATCGGGAATACGGAAAATCAAAAAAAATATCTTGCACTATCGGCAATTGAGGATATCGAATCTGCTACTACGGAAAACAGGTCACTTCAGGAGCTTGCATTCCTCCTTTATAAGGAAGGTGATTACAATACGGCTTACCGCTTTCTTGGATCTGCAATAGAAGATGCCAATTTCTATAACGCCCGTTTCAGAACTTTTCAGATCAGTAAAGTGCAGTCTATTATAGAAAAAGCATATATGCTCCAGATCAACAATACAAACAGAAAGCTGCGATTTTCTGTTTGGATGATCAGTATTATGCTGATTATTCTTGCTTTGGTGACCTACTTGGTGATCCGGCAGCTAAAGATAATTGTAAAATCCAGAAAAGAACTTAGGTCTGCCAACAAAAACCTTAGTATTCTGAATTTGAAATTAGATGAGGCTAATCACATCAAGGAAGAGTATATTGGTTTTTTCATCAACCAATGCTCAAATTATCTCGAAAAATTTGACCGTTATAAAAAACTGATCTCAAGAAGGCTATCTACGGGACAATTGGACAAACTTTCAGAAATGGTGAACAACAAAAAAAATGATGAGTTGGACCTTGATGAGTTGTACGAGAATTTTGACCGCGCTTTCCTTAGAATCTATCCTAATTTTGTTGAAGAAGTAAATAAGTTACTCAGACCGGAAGAATATTATCAAATGAAATTTGGAAGCCTCCATACCGAACTCAGAATTCTTGCATTAATCAGGTTAGGGATCAATGACTCTAATCAGATTTCTGATTTTTTAAGATATTCTGTAAGGACAATTTATAATTATAGGAGCAAGGTAAAAGCAAAATCTGTTATCGAAAATGATGATTTTGAATCAAAAATTATGCTTATTGGCTCTATTTCTTCTACATAGCATTTACTTTTTCTTGTAACGTGTTTTTTTATATTAATCTGATTTTCAATGTTTAAAACTTGAACGTTATTGAAAAACGTTTACCTAAAGCTTACAAAAACAATTTGTAAGCTTTTTTCATATCATAACCGATATATATTAGTAACACAGAATTAACCTTTAGTTAAAGAACCGTTAATATTTTAAAATTATTATCAATATGAAAAAGCAATCTCTCTTTCTAAAATTGATTTCGTCTATATTTTGTCTTATTTGTTTAGGCAACAATTTTTACAAATCACAAAATCCATATAAAGCACCTTTATACTGGAGTCCCTATGAATATCACATAACAAGAGAATTTGCAGGAGTAGCTGATAATTATTTGACCGAACAAGCTTTGTCAGATAATATTAATTGGCTTGAGCAAAACCTAAAATCTTATGGTTATACAATGGTTTGTATGGACGGATGGGGAGATGTGAGCCAGATTAATGAAAATGGCTATAGAAAAAGCCATTCTTCTAAATGGCAACACGATTATGCTTGGTGGTCTCAGTATTTGCAAGGAAAAGGAATGACACTCGGGATGTATGAGAATCCACTGTGGCTTCATGTTGATGCTAATGATACCACAAAAAAGATTGTAGGGACTAATATTAATGTATCATCACTTCTAGATCCTAATGAAAATGCAATGTGGTTTAGATGGGTACAAGTTGACAGACCGGGTGCGGAAGAATATGTAAAAGGCTATGTGAAATATTATGCCGATATGGGAATCAAATATCTGCGTGTAGATTTTCTCTCTTGGTTTGAAACTGGTTATGATAGAAACTTAGGAACTGTAGGTCCACAAAGAACAAGAGCTCAGTACGAAAAGGCTTTAAAATGGATGCGAGAAGCTTGTGATGCTAATGGAGTTTATCTGAGTTTGGTAATGCCAAATCTTTTTAATACAGCAGAATTAGAAAAACAATATGGTCATCTTTTTAGAATTAATGAAGATGCTGGCGAAGGTACTTGGTATAAATTTAGTGATAAAGACAGAGGTCATCGTTTTAATACTTGGTCACAATATGCCAATGCATTTGATGGATTTATCTATTGGTCTCAGGTAACGGGAAGTAATAAAGTTCAATTAGATGGAGACTTTCTTAGAATCAATACTTTTGCGAACGATACAGAGAAAAGAAGTGTGATCTCTCTCAATATCTTGGCAGGCGGTCCGGTTACTATTGCAGATCAATACAACACCATTGGCAACGATCTCTGGCTTTACCAAAATTCTGAATTGTTGGATCTGAATACTGCAAAATTTGTTGGAAAACCCCTTAGTAATGATCCTACAAATGCTAACAGCCAAACCTGGCGGGGACAGCTGAGCAACGGCGACTGGATCATCGGTTTTTTTAACAGAGAAACAACACCTCAGGTCCGTTCTATGAACTTTCTCAACCAGCTTGGTGTCACAGGACAAGTGATGGTAAGAGATCTTTGGCAGCATGCTAATTTGGGGAAAATGAGTGACATATCTGTTACGGTTCCACCACACGGTTCTGTAATTCTTAAGTTAATCAAAAACTCATCAGAAACTTGTAACAGCCAAACCATCACCTTCCCAACAATTCCTAATAAAAATGCAAACGATCCTGCATTTTCTCCAGTGGCAACATCTTCTGCTGGACAGCCTATAGTATATGAAGTTAATGCAGGTCCTGCTACAATTGTTAACAACCAAGTGCAATTGAATGGATATAACGGTACAGTTTATCTACAGGCAAAGCAAGGTGGTGGTAATGGTTTCTGTGCGGCTGTGCCACAGCTCCAAAGCTTTAATGTGACAGGTGGACATAATACGCAGATGTATGTTGGTGGTACTTACAACAATTGGAGTATGAAATCTATGACAATGGAAAATAATGTCTGGAGAATCAAAAATCAAGTTCTGCTGGCTGGTAACTATGAACTAAAATTTGCAAATACAAGTAATTTTAGTGGTCAGGATTGGGGTAATGCTAACGGACTTTCTGGTACCGCGCAACAAACAACCGGAGGAGGCTCAAACATAACCTTTACGATTACAACATCAGGGACTTATAATATTGATTTTAATGATTTGACTTTGCAATACAATATTCAGTTTGCACCAAATCATCAGCAAAATATGTATGTGGGAGGTACATTCAGCAACTGGTCTTTGCAACAGATGACTTTAGAAAATGATATTTGGAAAAAGAGTAATGTTGCATTCTCTGCTGGTGATCAGGAGATAAAATTTGCAAATACATCTAACTGGTCAGGCGACGATTGGGGTAATGCTAACGGAGCTACAGGTTTTGCACAACTTACAACAGGTGGTGCGCCTAATATCAAATTCAATTTAGCATCATCAGGCAATTATAACATTCTTTTCAATGATATGACTTTGGGTTATCAGGTTTATAACGTTTTGGCTGTAAGTGATATCAACAAAAAATCTTTATCAATCTATCCAAATCCTGCTGATAAAAATATATTCATCACCTCGGATAACGAACTCATCAGAAGCTACGAGATATATGATATGACAGGAAAATTGATAAAATCTCAAAAAACAGATGGTAAGCAATGTGAGATTAATGTTTCTCAAATGATAAAAGGAAATTATATCCTGAATGTAAATCTGGAGAACAGAATTGTAGGACAAAAAATTATTATTAAATAAAAAAAAAACCAATTACAAATGAAACCTAAATTTTTGAGAAGCACCATTGCGATTGCAGCAGTCTATTTTTCAGGGAATTTTTATGCACAGCAAACCGCTGATACGTTACAACGAGAACAGAAGATAGATGAGGTTGTTGTAATCGGTTATGGTAAGGCTAAAGTAAAAGACCTAACAGGATCAGTATCGGTAATTAATCTAGGAAAGGCAGAAAATCAACCTGTTGCAGATATCGGACAGGCGATTCAAGGCAGGGCTTCTGGTGTTACTGTCATTAACTCTGGTGAGCCGGGTAGCAACGTTACTTTCCGTATCCGTGGGACAGGAACAATCCAAAACAACAATCCATTGATCGTTGTCGACGGGATGCCACTGAATGGTGGACTCAACCAGATCAATATGAGTGATGTAGAATCTATTAACATTCTGAAAGATGCATCATCCACAGCCATCTATGGTTCCAGAGGAGCTAATGGTGTTGTGATTATTACAACAAAACGTGGAGCAAAAGGCGGAATCCTGAATTTTGATACCTTCACAGGAATCCAAAGTGTGAGCAATATGATAAAAGTTTTGGATGCATCGCAATATGCCCAGCTTAATAATGAGATGCTTACCAATGCAGGGATGTCAACCAATCCGGAATTTGCAAACCCTGCATCATTAGGAAAAGGTACAGATTGGGTAGATGCGCTTTTCAGCCCGGCTTTAATATCAAATTATTCTTTGTCATATGGAGGCCGATCCGAGAAAAGTAACTTATATGTTTCTACAAGTTATTTCAATCAGAAAGGGGTGGTTCTCAATACAAATTATGACAGATATATTGTTCAGTTAAACGGAGATACCAAAATAAAACCTTTCTTGAAAATCGGGAACAGTGTGAAATTACAACACGATCTTAAAAGAAGCGGTTCTTATGATATCAAAGGAACAATACT
Source organism: Kaistella sp. (assembly GCF_032060305.1). NCBI lineage: Bacteria > Pseudomonadati > Bacteroidota > Flavobacteriia > Flavobacteriales > Weeksellaceae > Kaistella > Kaistella sp. Next base: position 37,473 of record NZ_DAMBHK010000003.1, read on the forward strand.
TTCTTTACCAACCAGACCTATTTACGATGCAAATGGTGGATGGGCAGGCCCGGGAAGCAATCCTATGCTTTACGGCGATATAGATAACCCGATAGGGAAAGCAACCATTGTAGAAAACTCTACGAAAGGATACAACATTCAGGGAAATATCTATGCAGAAGCCGAAATTATCAAGGATTTGAAATTCAAATCTTTAGGTGGTATGGAAGCGAACCTTTGGTACACAAGAACTTGGTCTCCAAAATACAACTGGGGCGTAAAATCTCAGGAGAATTCTTACCTTTCAGAAGGTTCTAACAGAAGTATTACTTTGCTTTGGGATAATACCTTGACTTATGACAAAACTTTTGGCAATCATCATATCAATGCCGTTGTAGGAAGCAGTGCTCAGAATAATCAATTTAATTACCTGAGTGCATCGGTACAAAAATTCCCTAGCGAAAGTACACAGCAGATAGATAACGGTATCTTGCAACCAGTGCAACACGGGAACGCATCTGAGTGGGCAATTATGTCATACCTAGGACGTGTAAACTATAGTTTTTCAAATAAATATTATTTAACAGGAACTATACGTAGAGATGGATCTTCAAGATTTGGAGTAGATAACAGATGGGGATGGTTTCCATCAGCAGCTTTAGCTTGGAGAATTTCTAATGAAAATTTCCTTAAAGATTCTAAAACCATCAATAACTTAAAACTAAGGTTAGGTTATGGTATAACGGGAAATCAGGAGATTGGTAATTACTCATTCTCATCGTCATACAATACATATCTGTACAATTTCAATAGTACTTATGTAAGTGCGGTTTTACCAACCGTTTTACCAAATCCGAACGTAAAATGGGAAGGACAAGAACAGTATAACGCCGGTTTTGACCTAGATATGTTCAACAACAGAATTAGTTTGATTGTAGATGGGTATATCAAGAACACCAATGATATGCTCGTACCAATGTCGGTACCGGTAACCTCCGGATATTCTGATGTGTATGTTCCGTCAATCAATGCTGGTAAAATCCAGAACAAAGGGATTGAAGCCACTTTATCTACCAAAAATTTTGTTGGAGAAAACTTCAAATGGTCTACAGATGTTGTTTTTTCTTATAACAAAAATAACGTAGAAAGCATCAATAGTGAGACACCAATTATCACAGCAAGTGGTGGGCTCAATAGCACCATAGGACAAATACAGAACGGTTATCCGGTTAATATTTTCTATGGCTATGTTACAGACGGGGTTTTCCAAAATCAGTCAGAGGTTAATAACCACGCTGTTCAGATGCCGGGCTCTAACCCTGCTACAAGCACAGCTCCTGGAGATATCCGATTCAAAGATCTCAATAATGACGGGGTTATCAATGACAAAGACCGTACTATTATCGGAAACCCAAATCCAAAATTCACATTCTCACTTAACAATACCTTTACTTACAAGAATTTTGATTTAACAATTTTCTTACAAGGTAGCTATGGTAATGATATCTTCAATGCCAACAGAATGTATACAGAGTCTATGTCTGTAATTAATAATCAAAACGCATCTGTACTAGGAAGATGGACAGGTGAGGGCACTAGCAACAGTATGCCAAGAGCAATCTACGGAGATCCAAACCAAAACTCCAGAGTTAGTGATAGATATGTCGAAGATGGTTCATACATCAAAATCAAAAACATCAACCTAAGTTATACACTTCCTAAAGGTGCTTTTGCACAAAATTTCAGTTTAATCAAAGTATTTGTTTCTGCACAGAATCTTGTAACGTGGACCAAATATTCAGGCTTTGATCCAGAAGTTCCAGTTAACGGTATAGACAATGGAACTTACCCTATTACAAGAATCGTTTCTTTGGGACTTAATGTAGGATTTTAAAAAATAAAACAATGAAAAAGATAAAAATAGCATTACTCGCACTCATCACACTCACAGCAGTCAACTGTAGTGA
>NZ_DAMBHK010000003.1:39518-63102 GCF_032060305.1 Kaistella sp.
AGATAAAAATAGCATTACTCGCACTCATCACACTCACAGCAGTCAACTGTAGTGATGACTTTTTGGACAAAACCCAACCAGACACTATCAACACAGGTAACTACCCAAAGACTGGAGAAGAGTTAATAACTTTAGTAAACGGAGCTTATCAGCCTTTGCAACGTCCCAAACTCTATAATATGAGAATGTGGACTAGCGATATATTTGCAGGTAATAGCATTGTAGGTGCAGGTGGCGGAGACGATGGAATAGAAACCACTCAGTTAGCCAATTTTGTAACAAGTACAGATAACCAGGGAGTCTTGGATCTTTGGAGAGGACCATGGCCAGGGATTTTATCTACTAATATTATCATCAAAATAGCTCCAACTTTAAATATTGACGATGCGGTCAGAAACAAATGTTTGGGAGAAGCCTATTTCCTAAGAGCGCATTATTACTTCATTTTAGTAAGATTTTTTGGTGATGTTCCTTTGGTAACGGAGCCTCAGGATGTGAACGGAGATCTTTATCCGGCAAGAGCACCAAAAGCAGATATTTATAACCTGATTGTTTCCGATTTAGAAAAAGCGATCCAGTTATTACCAACAAAACAACAGTATGGTGAGGCTGATAAAGGAAGAGCAAGCAAAGGTGCAGCAATTGGCGCATTGGCAAAAGTAAACCTAACCTTAGGAAACTGGCAAAAAGTGGTAGACCTTACCAACCAATTAGAAGGAATGGGCTATGCACTGAATGCAGATTATTCTGATAATTTTAATGTTAATACAGAAAATGGAATAGAATCCCTTTTCGAAGTTCAGTACGCTTCTGATGGTGGATACGATTTCTGGAGCAATGAAAATCAGGCTTCTTGGACCAGTACATTTATGGGACCTCGTGGTGCAAATTTTGTTAGCGGAGGCTGGGGCTGGAATCAGCCAACGCAAGAATTTGTTGACAGTTACGAAGCTGGAGACAAAAGAAAAGACAAAACTGTTTTCTATCAAGGTTGTCCGGATTATGATGGCAAAGAATACAAAGCCAGCTATTCCCTCACAGGATATAATGTAAGAAAATTCCTTGTGCCTTTATCTGCATTCCCGTCTTACGACAACAGTCCGCTTAACTTCCCAATCATGCGTTATTCGGAAGTGTTGTTGATGAAAGCCGAAGCGCTTAATGAGCTGGGACAGACTTCGCTGGCATTGGTTCCCATCAACGCTGTGAGAACAAGAGCTGGATTGACAAATCTAACTTCCGGACTTTCACAAGCCGCATTCCGTGGCAAAGTATTACACGAGAGAAGGATGGAGTTGGCTTTCGAGGGACAAAGATGGTTTGACCTTGTACGTACAAACAACGGACAATATGGTTTAGACTTCTTACATTCAATTGGGAAAACCAACGCTACTACCAAGCATTTGCTTCTTCCGATTCCTCAGATAGAAAGAGACAGAAATCCTAATCTTACACAAAATCCTGGCTATTAATAAAAAGATTATCCTGAATTATGAAAACAAAATCTAACATAAAAAATTGGAGCAAAAAGTTATTTTGGATTGTTCCTCTTATGTTCCTTGGCATTTTTGCCTGTCGGGAAGAGCTGGCTTCAGAAGAGTTTGAACTCAGCGAATTGTCTGTGAAGACTTCGGAAATCAGTGAGTTGCTGCCGTCAATGTATAATTCAAAATTCAATTTTAGCTGGACTCCGGCTAACAATCATGGCACAAGCTCAGCAATTTCTTATAAATTGGAAATTGATAAAAAAGAAAATAATTTTTCTAATCCACAGTCTTATGATATAGGGAAAAACATCTACTCTCATGATATCGTAATCAGCGATCTTAATACTTTGCTTATTGATGTTTACGGAGCAACTCCCAACACAGCTATCACAATGCAGGCAAGAGTTACAGCTACTTTTGCTGACAGCTCTGTACAGTCTCAATCTGCTGTTGTAGATTTTACAATCAAACCTTATAAACCATTTACTAATACCTTATATATTGTTGGAGATGCTTCACCAAACGGTTGGGATATTACAAAAGCTACTGCACTTACAAAAAGTACAAGTAACCCAGCAGAGTTTGTTTATTATGGACAGTTGAAAGCTGGAAACTTCAAGTTTGCTACCACTCAGGAGAGTTGCTGGTGTCAAGATTTCTATACCAAAGATGCTAATGATGAGACCAAAATGGTTTACAACGTCGGCGGAAGCGGTGCAGATTTACAATGGACTGTTGATAACGCAAGTTTATACAGAGTTACTGTAAACGTACTGACGTTAAGCATCAAAATAGAACAAATGAATGGTCCTCAGTTCAGTGATATTTGGATTGTAGGTGACGCATCGCCAAGTGGTTGGGATGTTGATAACCCTGTTGCTTTAAAACAGGATACAAGTAATCCATTTATTTTCACTTTAGAATGTTCTCTTAAAGAAGGAAACTTCAAATTCTTAACGGGTACAAAAGGAGAGTGGTGCGGACAATGGTATCGTCCACTGGTAGACAATCAAGATCTTGTAGCTACAGGAATGGCTCAAAATTCTGGATGTGCAGTTGATAACAAATGGAAAGTAAGTGCAGCTGCAGCAGGCAGATATCTAATTACACTTAACACAGCAAACAATACCATAAAATTTGAACCTATTAATGTATATCTAATCGGAGATGCCACTCCAAATGGTTGGAATATGGGATCATTTACTCCAATGCAGAAAAACGGAAGCGTTTACACTTGGACAGGTAACCTTACTGCTGGTTCTTTCAAATTCACCAAATTCAATACGACTTGGTGTGATGGGACAGAATTGGTTGGTGTAGTTGCAGATCAAAGCATTTCTAATACAAGTTTCCAAGAGAGAGTAAAATGTGCCGGCGGTGATGCAACAGATTTTAAATGGAAGGTGACAGCTGCGCAAGCTGGTAACCACACTATTACACTTAATCTGGATACCAATACACTAAGCATTCAATAACTTTTTTTCATATCAATTAATCGCACGGCAATTTTTGCCGTGTGATTTTTAAGATATTATGATACCTCTGATTTTTTTTTTAAAATTGGAAGTGTCTCGGGAGATTATTGCTCAAAAAAAATAAATTAAAAAATTAAAAGTAAAATGAAAGTTACACAACAACTTTTTCTTTTCATCGGACTGCTTTTTTCTTCAATACTGTTTGCTGGCGAGATCACCTCGTTTACAAAAAAAAGGAATGAAGTCACTTTTAATTGCAAAGACGGTTCAAAATTATCATTAACAATCAACAGCAGTTCTGTTGTGAAAGTTTGGTTTGACCAGTCGGGCAAATTCTCGCGTCAGAATCCTTCTTTCGCCGTCGTTAATGAAAAATTGGAAAATATCGGCGATATATCAGTGAATGAAGAACCTTCTGCCTACGAGATCTTTACCTCAAAACTAAGAATCCGTGTCAACAAAAATCCGATGCAACTCCAGATTTTCGACAAATATCAGAAACTGGTTTTTAGCGATTATAACGACAAAGGAAATGTCCCAAACGGGAAAGGTGTAAAGTCCTACAAAAACCTAAGAAGTGATGAGCAGTTTTTTGGCTTGGGCGAGAAAACCGGAACACTTAACAGAAGAGGGAAAAATTATAAAATGTGGAACAGCGACAAACCTTGTTACTCTACCACAGAAGACCCGATTGCCAAGAGCATACCTTTTTTTATGAGCAGTTATAATTATGGGATTTTCCTGGATAATACTTATAAAAGCGAATTCAAATTCGGGACAGAATCTCAGGATTATTATTCCTTTGAAGCACCTGATGGTGCATTTGTCTATTACTTCATCTCCGGAAAAGATTATAAGGATATCCAGAAGCAATATATTTCTTTGACAGGGAAACCAATTATGCCTCCAAAATGGGCGCTGGGTTTTGCACAAAGTCGCGGTTTGTACACCAGAGAAGATCAAGCTTTGGAAATTGCAGCAGAGTTCAGAAAACGCCAGATTCCAATTGATATAATTTATCAGGACATCGGATGGACTCAGAATCTTCAAGATTTCGAATGGCGAAAAGGCAACTACAATGACCCGAAAGGGATGCTGAAAAAACTGAAATCCAACGGATTCAAAATGATTGTATCACAAGATCCCGTGATTTCAAAAAAAGACAATAAACAATACATAGAAGCCAACAAACTGGGTTATTTTGTAAAGGATATCCGCACAGACAAAGCTTACGAAATGCCGTGGCCGTGGGGCGGAAACTGTGGTGTTGTAGATTTTACACTTCCTGCCGTGGCAGATTGGTGGGGCAAATATCAGCAAAAACCATTGGATGACGGCATCGGCGGTTTTTGGACAGATATGGGAGAACCAGCTTGGAGCAACGAAGAAGATACCGACAGGCTGAATATGAAACACCATCTTGGGATGCACGATGAGATCCACAATGTTTTTGGATTGACTTGGGACAAAGTGGTAAAAGAGCAGTTTGATAAAAGAAATCCCAATAAGCGTATTTTCCAGATGACGCGTTCGGCTTATGCTGGTTTGCAACGTTACACATTTGGTTGGACCAACGACAGTGGAAACGGGAACGACGTTCTCGATGGTTGGTCACAAATGGAAAATCAGGTTGCCGTTGGTATTTCTGCAGGTTTGGGTGGTATCCCATTTTGGACAACCGATATCTCTGGCTATTGCGGCGATATTACAGATTATCCGGCAATGGCAGAACTCTACACAAGATGGATGCAGTTTGGCGTGTTTTGTCCGCTTAGCCGTGCGCACCACGAGGGAGATAATGCGGTAGAACCTTGGATGTTTGGCGAAGTGGCAGAGAAAAATACCAAAGCCGCCATCGAGTTAAAATACCAACTGTTCCCTTATTTATACACCTATTCCAGAAAAGCACACGACACCGGCTTGCCGATTACCAGAGGTCTTTTTATGGAATATCCTAAAGATTTGGAAGCCGCAAAAATTGACAATCAGTTTATGTTTGGCGAAGAGATTCTTGTGGCACCTGTTCTCAAAAAAGGCGAACGTGTAAAACGTGTTTATTTCCCGGATGGCGAATGGATCGATTTTAATGATAAAAAAACAGAATATCTGGGTGGCGAAAAACTACCTTACAAAGCACCACTCAATACCATTCCTATTTTTGTGAAAAAAGGTTCGATTGTTCCGATGATGCCCATTATGCAATACATTGGCGAGAAGAAAGATTATCCTGTGACCTTCCATATTTTCCCAAATTATGAGGATGAAAAAGCAAGTTTTACGCTTTACGAAGACGAGGGCGAAAATCAGGATTATCTGAAAAATATTTTTTCGTTAACCAATATCATTTGCACAACGGTTTTAAACGGTTACAATATTGATATTTCACCAGATGATAAAGGTTTTCATCAGTCTGATAAAAGAAATTTTGTTCTCAGTATTTTGAGTGATAAAAAGCCAACTTCGGTTTCCATCAACGGAAATTTGATAACATTGGCTCCGATAGAAAAATTGAATATAGAGACTGATTTTTCACAACAATGGAGCTGGGATGAAAACGGAAAAAAATTGCTGGTGAAAACACCGGATAAAAGAAAGAAAATAAATATTAAAATAAATAATTAATAGAAAATGAAGAAGTTAGTACTGCTAATTGCATTAAGTTTTGTAAGCCTTATTTTTGCGCAAAAACTCCAGTCTCCGGACGGCAAATTTGTGATGAATTTTTCCATTCAGAGTGGTGGTTTCCCTACCTATCAACTCAATTATAAAGGTAAAGAAATCATCAAACCTAGTAAACTGGGCTTTGAGCTGAAAACCAAAGATGCTGCGGCAAACGATGCCCGTAATTTTTTGAACAACAATTTTACGGTTACAGGTTCCAAAACAGCAAAGTTTGATGAAACTTGGCAACCGGTTTGGGGCGAAACCAAAAACATCAGAAACCATTACAATGAATTGGTTGTAAGCCTGAAACAATCTGGGACAGACCGATTGGTAGATATCCGTTTCCGTTTGTTTGATGACGGTTTGGGATTCCGTTATGAGTTCCCTCAACAAAAAAATCTGGTTTACTTCACCATAAAAGAAGAGAAAACCCAGTTTGCGATGACGGGAGACCATACAGCCTATTGGATTCCGGGGGATTATGATACTCAGGAATATAATTATACAACCTCCAAACTTTCTGAAATAAGAGGGTTGATGGCAAAATCTTATGAAAAAGGAAATGTTTCTCAGACTTCATTTTCGCCAACAGGTGTTCAGACTTCATTGATGCTGAAAACCAAAGACGGCATTTATATCAACCTTCATGAGGCGGCTTTGATTGACTATTCTTGTATGCACCTGAACCTTGATGATAAAAATTTAGTTTTCGAATCTTGGTTAACACCGGATTCTCACGGAGACAAAGGTAAGATGCAGGCACCGAGACACACGCCCTGGAGAACGATTATCGTGAGCGATGATGCAAGAAATATCCTGGCGTCTAAAATGACGTATAATTTGAACGATCCAAGCAAAATTACTGATACATCATGGATCAAACCAACCAAATATGTAGGTGTTTGGTGGGAGATGATCTCAGGAAAAAGCAGCTGGGCATATACAGACGAGTTTCCTTCTGTTCAGTTAGGAATTACCGATTATTCCAAAGCAAAACCAAACGGAAAACACGGTGCCAACAATGCCAACGTAAGACGTTATATCGATTTCGCGGCTAAGAACGGATTTGATGCCGTTTTGGTGGAAGGCTGGAACATTGGTTGGGAAGACTGGTTCGGGAATGACAAAGATTATGTTTTTGATTTTGTAACACCTTATCCGGATTTCAACATCAAAGATCTTAATGATTATGCCCATTTAAAAGGGGTTAAATTAATTATGCACCACGAAACTTCCGGTTCTATCCGTAACTATGAGCGTCATATTGATGCTGCGTACAAGCTGATGAACAAATATGGTTACGATGCTGTGAAAAGTGGTTATGTAGGAAATATTCTTCCGGTTGGAGAAACGCATTACAGCCAATGGACCAACAATCATTATCAATATGCGATTGAAAAAGCTGCGGATTACAAAATTATGGTGAATGCGCACGAAGCAGTTCGTCCGACGGGAATTGCAAGAACTTATCCTAACCTTATCGGAAATGAATCTGCCCGTGGAACAGAATATCAGGCTTTCGGAAACGACAGAAACAACCCGAATCACACAGCGATATTACCATTTACAAGATTAATCGGCGGACCAATGGATTATACGCCGGGGATTTTCCAGATGGATGTGACCAACGGTTCTCACGTGAATGCAACCATTGCCAACCAATTGGCTTTGTATGTGACGATGTACAGCCCGTTGCAGATGGCAGCCGATTTCCCTGAAAATTATGAGAAATTCTCTGATGCTTTCCAATTCATCAAAGATGTAGCAGTAGATTGGGATGACAGCAAATATCTGGAAGCAGAACCGGGACAATACATTACCGTTGCCAGAAAAGCTAAAGGAACAGACAAATGGTTTGTAGGAAATGTTGGTGGTTACCAGCCGTTCACTTCCAAAATTTCTTTTGATTTCCTGGATGCCGGCAAACAGTATATTGCAACCATCTATTCTGATGCGAAAGATGCGGACTACCTTAAAAATCCACAGGCTTACAACATTCGTAAAGTGATTGTTACAAGCAAATCAAAATTGGAGCAGCTTACAGTTCCCGGTGGTGGTTATGCGATCAGCATTATTCCGGTGAAGGATAAAGCTGAGATCAAAGGTTTGAAATCACTCTAAGATAAAATTTTAATAATGTATAAAAACAGATTCAGCATCACGGTTATTTTGGTTTTTCTGTTTGTTTTAGCAGCCATTGCTCAAAGCAAAAGATCATTGTGGACGATTGATGCAATGAACACCGAAAATTATGTAGGCGCACCCATTGCAAATGGAAAAATCGGCATTCTCCCTTGGAAAGAGCCATTTTCTGTGCGCCACGTGATGCTGAATCAAGTTTTTGATATTGGTGATGCCGGTGTCAACCAAGCGTTGCAAGGCATCAATCCTTTTCATCTGGAACTGTCTCTGGACGGGCAAAAAGTAGAGAGAGATCTGTAACCAACTGGAAACAGTCTTTAGACCTTAAAAAAGCAGTTCATACCACGTCTTTCATTATTCCGGGGAAAGCGGAAATCAAATACAATATCACAGCGTTGCGGAATCTGCCGTATTCTGTGTAAGTCTCCCCGAACGTTGGACAGAATTATACCCTCATTTTGTTTTGTAAAACTATAAAATATTTCATTCTGTTGTTGATGTTGGCGAAATTTGTTGGAAAGGAGAAAACTCGGTGTTGGGATTAGCGTCTGGCGAGTTTTCCTTTTTCAACAAATACTGCATTGGAGATAGGTTTCCCAAGCTCTCATGAGGTCTGTTATTGTTGTAATGCTCCATTCAATCAGAAGTTATTTCCCGTACTTCTATCAAATTATTGAAGATCCTTGCATCCAGAACCTCTGTCCTATAGCATAGTTAATATTCTTTCAAGCAAGATGACATAATGAAAATAATATAATAGTTACATTGATTTTGTATCTTATTTGTATCTTGAAGTTATAACTAATTGATTTATAGTATTCGTTATTTTGGAAGAAGTGAAATAAGGATCGATTAAAACCGATTAACAATAACCATAAAAACGCTGTAAGCTATTAGTTTACAGCGTTTTTTTTGTTAAGCTTATCGCTTTTCTTTTATAGTCGGTTTCAATTGTTCTGGCTTAAAAAGCTTCCACACGCAAGAATAAAATCTTTACAAAATGCACAATTATTTTTCGCACCGCCATTCAAGCAGAATCTCTGTCTGTACTTTGATAACTTTTCTAAACCTCACTTCTGATCCTACTCAAAGTTTCCTGAGAAATGCCAAGATAAGAAGCTATCATCCCAAGCGGCGCACGCAAAAGTATATCAGAATTATCTTCTAAAAGCTGAATATATTTTTCCTTTGCCGTCATATACTGCAAGGAATTGATGCGCCTTTCCATATTCGTCATCAGAAGTCCCAAAACACGGCGGCTGAAATTGGCTATGGTGAGCGAAGTTTCGCAGAGTTCTTCCATTTTCAAGTAACGGAAAAAGACAATCTCACTGTCTTCTATGGCTTCAATGGAATGCCGTGCCGGAATTTTCTCAAAAATGGTGTCTTTATTCGCGAGGATGCTGTTTTCGGGGTAAAAATTAGTGGTGATGTCTTTTCCTTTTTCAAAATAAAACGAGCGCAGAAGCCCTTTTTCCACAAAATACACCTTGCGGTTTAGCGTATTTTGATCGCTGATAACGGTTCCTTTTTTCACCGAGAGTTTTTCGGTCTGGGTGTTCAGAAAACTGCGGATATCATCATCGATGGTGATGTAGGTGGCAAGGATTTCGGGAAAAGTCATCAGGATTCAATTTGCACAAAAATAAAAATAATGCCCCAAAGATGAGGCATTATTCACTAACTAAACATTAAAAATAAACTATTAAAAATTAATCTTCTGTAGCCAACTGAAAAGTTCGTCATATACTTTTTCTCGCACCGGTTTTTTGGAAAGCACCAAATCGTGAATGCCGCCTTTAACGGGAATTATCGTCACATCTCCCTTTAAATTTTCAGCATTTTTTTGAATATCCTTCACGTTCAGGATGATATCGGTGGAAGTCACTTCCTCAATCCAGACTTTTGGATAACCCGATTTTTCAGAATGCATCACCAGTACCGGAACCTTGAGTTCTGCGTTGCGGATGTCTTTCTGTGCACGGTGAATAGCACGGATAAAGCCAAAATTCACTTTCCCGTTGGCATTGGGTTTCAGTTTTAAATCATAATTCCATTCACCTTTAAAATCTTTATGCAGGCTTTCACCGTAGAAAGTGGAAAAACCACCGCCAATTTTGGTGTCAGGATGATGTTTTCCCAAACCGCTGATGATGGGAACCCCAATTTTTTGCGCCAGAAACCCCATATTGAAATCATAAAAGGGACTGTTTACCCAAAGTCCGGCAATGTTCGGATTTTCAGTGTGATATTTCAAATAACGTGTCGTAATCAAGCCGCCGGTTGAATGCCATGCCAACAGAATTTTGTTATGATTTTCAGCAGCAATGATTTTTAAAGCTTCATCGATTTCGGCATTGTATTCGTCCAGATTTCTGACATTATTAAAAGTTTGATGCGGCAAATATGAACGCCCATATTTTCTTAAATCCAAAGCATAAAAGTCAAACCCCTTTTCATTGAATTTTTCAGCCATTTCCGCCTGAAAAAAATAATCGTTAAACCCGTGAATATACAACACTGCTTTATGGGTCGGAATTTCCGCTTTTTTGCGGATGATAGTTGCGGTAACTTTTCCTTCGTAATCGTTCGGAAAATTCAATGTTTTCTGCTCGAAACCGTTTCCCAAAATATCCGGCGTATATTCCTGCGAAAAGAAAAACCCCGAAAGGAAAATCAGCAGCAGTAAAAAGTTCTTTTTCATTGTCCAGTTGTTTGTTAACGCAAAGTTCGGGCTTTCTTTGAAATTTGGCTTTGACATTTATCAAAAAAGAACGCCCGGAAATTTCCGGACGCCCTTGCTGTAACAATGAAAACTTTCTATTTCAAAAAATCTTTACCCTGAAAAGTCGGATTAGGATATTTATAAAAGCCTTCGCCACTTGAAACGCCGAGTTTTCCGGCATCGATAAACTGATTTTTCAGCACGTTGACAAACTTCATTTTTTCCTCATTTCCGGTACGTTCCGCTTCGGTTTTAAAAATGTGGTACACCGTTCCCAAACCCACTACATCCAAAATTCCGAACGGTCCTATTGGCGAACCGGTTCCGAGCATCCAGGTTTTGTCGATAGTTTCAATGTCGGCAACGCCTTTAGCATACAGCAGAATTCCCGAACTCAACAGCGGCACCAAAAGCGTGTTAAGAATGTAGCCCGGCTGTTCTTTTTTCAGTGGAAGTGGAATCATTCCGATAGATTTTGCAAATTCCACGAGTGTTTCAAATACTTCAGGATAGGTCTTTTCGGTGCCCATAATTTCCGCCGTGTTGTGTTTCCAGATTTCGTTGGCGAAATGCAAAGCGAGAAATTTTTCCGGCCTTCCGGTTTCATCCATCAATAAACTCGGCAAGAGTGTGGAAGTGTTGGTGGCAAAAATGGTTTTTTCGGGGGCGATTTTGGATAAATTTCTGTAAAAATCCTTTTTAATGCCGATACTTTCCGGTATGGCTTCAATCAGTAGATCCGCTTGGGAAACCGCTTCCTGAAGGCTGATGGAAAACTGCAATTTTTGATAGGCTTCTTCCAGTTTTTCAGATGAAATCTGAAGGTCCGATTTGTATCGGGGCAGAAAAGTATCAATCAGTTTTTTGGATTTTTCAATTGCTTCGCCGTTGATGTCGTAAATGGTCACGTCATAGCCGTGCAGTGCGGATTGAAAAGCAATCTGCGAACCCAAAACGCCGCTTCCGGCTACGGTGATTTTTTTTATTGTTGTCATTTTTTTTAAATTTTAGAAAACCTTACAGGTATTCAGGACCTCTCAGGTTTTTCAGGTTAAATAATTACTCCCCTTCTTGCTTATGCTCAAAGAGACCTTTCAGTTTGTCCCACTGCTGCGCGAAAAAACCATCGTGTTCGTCGTGCGAAATTTCCGGCAGAATATGCTCGAAATAGGTATTCTTCAAAACTTTATTAAGAATTCCGCTGCCCGGAAAACCTTTGCCGTCGTTCAAAGTATTGGCGGCTTTTAACAAATGACGGATGTCGTATTGTAGCGGATTGATATCAGGGACCTGTTTGTTGCTGTCAAGAAGTTCATAAACCGCAATTCTCGCTGTTCTCACCGAACTTTCCATTGTAAAAACCACATCGTTATTGGTTTCCACAAACTGTCCGACAAGTCCGAGATTCACGCAACCATCGGGAACCACCTGTGGACGGTCACCTTTGGCACGCGGTAAAAACATGGAGGTGATATACGGCATATAAGTGGTTTTCACGATCGTATTTTCTGTGATATTATCCAGTTGATTTTCAATTCCTAAATGATAGGCCAACTCTGCCAGAATCTCGTTACCGGTGCATTCCGGCATTGTTTTCTGAACGTAATTTCCCTTTTCGTCCATCAGCAAAGCATACACCCAAATGACCAAAACATCATCCGGCTGATTCGGGAAATGGGGCTGTCTGTTGCAGGTAAAACTCATCACCCAATTGCTGTCGGTAATCGAAATAATGCCGCCTGTAACGGTTTTGCCGGAATACGGGTCGTTCACCGAATACTCTTTCAGTTTTTCTACGAAAGCAGATGGTTTGCAGGTGAGCGTTGCCGACATCCACGCCGATTTGGAAACATCGGAATTGAATTTTTCAGGTTTGCCAAAAACTTCAGATTTTTTTGCCAGATTATTCCAAACAGTCCATCCTTTTGATTTGCCTGAATTTTCTTTGGTAAAATCTACCAATGGCGCCGTAACATTGTCGCCGTAGCGTGTATCTTCCGTCATAGATCCGGTAGTGACGATCACAAAATCATTTTCGCGTACGGCAATTTTAACTTCAGAACCGTTCTGTTCCGTGTTAATATTTCTGATGATTTTTTTATCGCCCGTGATTTCGATATCCAGGTCTTTTACCAAGGTTCCGAACTGAATTTTAACCCCGAGTTCCTGTAAATGTTTCCGTAAAGGCACTACGAATGTGTCATACTGATTGTATTTCGGGAAAACCAGCGAGGAAAGGTCGTTCAAACCATCGATAGCGTGAAGAAAACGGTGAAAATAGAGTTTTAGTTCCAGTAAACTTTGCCAGTTTTCAAAAGCAAACATGGTGCGCCAAAACCACCAGAAATTACTTTCCAAAAAGGTTTGGGAAAACCAGTCTTCAATGGTCAGATCATCCAAATCTTCTTTTTTCGCGAGTAAAAGTTTCATCACCGCCAACTGATCTTTTTTATTGAGCCCGAATTTGCTGAAATCTTTTATTTCGCCTTTATTGTGAATGAGCCTTGCTTTGGAATGGTTGCGGTCGTTGTCGTTTACAATCCGGTATTCATCGAGCACGGAATAAGGTTTCGGAAGTTCCAAAGCGGGAATATCCTGAAACATATCCCATAAATTTTCGTAGGTAAAATCCATTTCACGACCACCGCGAATGATGTATCCCGTTTCCGCGTTTCCCGAGCCGTCCAAAGAACCGCCTTCAATATGGAGCTGCTCTAAAAAAGTAATATTTTCGGCAGGAATTTGCCCGTCGCGAATGAAATAATAGGCCGAAGAAAGTCCGGCGATTCCACTACCTACAATATAAACTTTGCTGTCCTTAAATTTGCCGTCTGGAAGTCCGATATTTCTTTGGTAATTTCCAATTTGATCCGGAAAAGGCATTGTGTTGGTGGGAACATTTTGCAGGCGCGTTTGACTTGCATCGGGTTGATGACTTACTTTTCTGTGATTTTCGGTTGTGTTCATAATTAATTTTTTGTTGATTAATGATGACTCAAAATTACGACCGCAGATTTTTTTATCTTTTGACATTTGTCAAAAAGTGATTAAAGGTGAGAGGTGCGAAGTTGGATTTTAGAAGTTAGAGGTTAGAGAAGCGCGCCAAAATTTTATTCGAAATTTCTCCTTTTAATCAAACAGTTCCGGATTCAGTCGCGCCGCAACAAAGCGATTTTTTCTTCGTTAAATCCGACTATAAACAAATCAAAATTAATTTTGAAAACGTCCTCTACATCGAAGGTTTGAAGGATTATGTGAAGATTTATCTTAACACAGAACAAAAGCAGATTCTCACTTTGATGACGCTCAGAAAACTCGAAGAAAAATTGCCCAAAAACAATTTCATGCGCTTGCATCGTTCCTACATCGTCGCTTTGGATAAAATCGAGCAAATTGAACGCATCAATAGATTATCAATAATCAAAGAATCAATATTTCCGAGGCGCACCGCGATGATTTCCGGAAATTTATGGATGATAATCAGTTTTTGTAATTATTATTTCAAACTTTTTTCATTATAATCAGCCATTTTTTTGAATGAAATGTTTTCTGTGTAAATTTCCATGGAAACTTTCTCGCTTCTGCCTTTTAGAATATCTTTGCAACTTTATTTAAAACTTAAAAATGCTCTCAAAAATCATTGTACATAAAGTTGGAAACAGAATCAATCAGGAATCACTAATTCTTTCGCAGGAGGAGCTTCAGCTTGAAGATGAAATGAAGGAACTGCTGGAAGATTTCTTCCTGAAAGCCTTTAAATCCGAAGAACAGTTTAGTTTCTACAGCGATACCTATTTGGTCAATAATCCGGTGTACAGCTCGGTTTCTGAAATTTTCGACGACAGAGACAAATTTGTTTACGAAGCGGAAAATATTGCGCAACACCTTTACGAAGTGGCCGAAAATCCGCGTGTGCAGAGTGGTGAGCTGTTTATCGTCTATTTTGAAGGTGAAGAAAATGCAGACGGGAATAAGATTGATTATATCGGAATATTCAAAACCGAAAATAAAAATCCTTTCCTGAAAATTTCCCCTCAGAATGAGGCGTTTGAAATTGAAAAAGATTACGGCATCGGGCTTTCCAAACTCGATAAAGGTGCGTTGATATACAACAGCAGTAAAGAGGCAGGCTATGCCGTTTCGGTGGTGGATAACAACAAAAACGGTGATATGTATTATTGGTTTGAGGATTTCTTGAAAGTAAAACAGCGCGACGACGAATATTTTCAAACCCAGGAAACCCTTACGGTGTACAAAGAATACATCACCAAACAGCTGCCTCAGGAATTTGAAACCACCAAAGCCGATCAGGCAGATTTTCTAAATAAATCGATCACTTTTTTCAAGGAAAAGGAGACTTTCGATTACGATGAATTTACCAGAGAAGTGCTGGAAGATCCCAATGTGATTGAAAGTTTCGGAAATTTCAAATCCGATTACGAACAGGAAATGCAGGTTTCCATCTCAGAAGATTTTGCGATCAGCGAAGCGGCCGTTAAAAAACAGAGCCGGGGCTTCAAAAGCGTCATAAAGCTCGATAAGAACTTTCATATCTATATTCACGGCGACCGCAAGATGATTGAGACGGGCCAGGATGAAAAAGGCAAATATTACCGTCTTTATTTCGAAGAAGAAAAGTAACTTATTATGTTAAATAAAAGTAGTATATTTGTTTATTACATTCATTATTTCTGCCTATGAATTTTGTGGATTGCCACGAGGAAAAAATACATATTTCGGGTCATATCCAGGATTTTGGATACCTTATTGGGCTGGATGCTGATTCGCAAACAGTGAAATTTTTCTCACAGAATATTTCAGAGCTTTTTCCTATGGATAAAGGCTCTTTTGGTAAAAAAATAAGTGACGATCCCCAGGCCTTCCGCGCTTTGCTGGATTCGGTTGTTCTTACCAACCTTGATTTTAAAACCATGAGAGAAACAGATGTTTTTCTCGACAGAATAGAAATTACAGGAAAACCTTTTCACTTAACCATTTACAGGTATTTAGAAAATGTGTTTTTGGAGTTTGAGCAGATTATCGAACACTTTATTCAAAAAAACTTTGTCACCAAAAAATACGAAAACATTCATAACGCAACCGATTCCAAAGATATCTGGAATGAGTTGCTCAATTCGGTATACGAAGCGGTAGAATACGACAGAATCATGCTGTACCGTTTTCTGGAAGACGGCAGCGGCAAAGTAATTGCCGAAAAAGTAAAAAGCAAGGTCGAAAGTTTCCTCCACCTGCATTATCCTGAAAATGATATCCCAAGACAGGCAAGGGCACTGTATCTTAAAAAGCGCAAACGTATTTTCAGCAATGTGTACTCCGAACCGGTTCCCATCATCAGCAGTACAGATGCCGCGGTGGATTTAACCTATTCCTCCGTGAGGGCAATGTCGCCGGTTCATGGGCAGTACCTTAAAAATACCGGTGTAGCCTCCAGTTTCAGCACTTCCATTGTCATCAATAATAAACTGTGGGGAATGGTGACCTGCCAGAATATTGAACCCAAGCATATCGATTTGGTCAACCGCATCCGTGCCGAAGTTTTTACCGTAATCGCGGCAAACGCCTACACCTCCTATAAATCGAAACAGCTGCTTGCCGACAGTATAGAGCTCGACCGTAAAATTGTAGCCCTGAAGGCAAAACTCATGGCTTATGATAACCTTGAGAATTCCCTCTTCAGTAACGTGGCGGAAATGCAGGAATATCCGGAAGCCGATGGGCTGGCGATTATTGTAGGTCATCATATCAGAACTTCCGGGCAGGTACCTTCCGATGAAAATATCCTCAAAATAGTACAGTACGCAAGAGAAAATCCCCTGAAGAATTTTTACGCCACCAATCATTTCAGTAACCCTCACCAGAGAAATCTGGGTAGCATAGAGAATGCAGCAGGCGTGATGTTCGGGTTTACCGACGACAAACGGAATGAGCTGCTCATCTGGTTTCGCAAAGAAATCGACGGGCAGATCCTGTGGGCAGGCAATCCGGCAAAAAAAACCGAAGCCAGAATCGTTGACGGTGAGGAACTGATTGTAATTTCCCCGCGCAAATCTTTTGAAACCTATATCGAAGAAATCAAAGGAAAAGCACAGCCCTGGAAAAACAAAGATATTTTCGCCGCTAAAAAAGTAGTGGCAACCATTCTGGAAACAACCTACACCCAGTTCAGAAGGGTGCAGGAATTAAATGAAGAACTCCGCAATCTTAATGAGGAACTCGACAGTTTTTCATACACCATTTCCCATGATTTGGGCACGCCTTTAACCGTGATTAAACTCAATGCCCAGCTCCTCGAGAAATCCCATCACGATAATCCTGAAGTCCGCAAAAGAATCGCCAGTATTTTAAAGGAAATCCTGGGTATGGAAAACATGATGCGTGACGTACTGAGCCTTAGCCGTGCTAAATCATCCGAAATCACTGTTCAGGAGCTGTCTGCCACCGCTATTATCAATAAAGTCTCTTGCGATATGAAGCTAACACTTAACCAAAATGCCGAAATTATCGTGGGCGACCTGCCTAATGTAATGGGAGACGAAACCATGCTTACCCAGGTATTCCTGAACATCATTGGCAATGCCGTGAAATATTCTTCCAAAAGTGAGAATCCAAAAGTGGAAATCAATGGGAAAGTGGAAGGCGACTATGTGATTTACACAGTAAAAGATAACGGAATCGGAATTCCCCAATCAGCACAGGCCCATATGTTCAAGATCTTCAACCGGATGGACAATGCCAAATCCTTTGAAGGGAATGGCGTAGGTCTTTCCATTGTATACCGAATTATGAAACGTCTGGGCGGGAATATTACCTATGAAAGTAAAGAAAATGAAGGAACGACCTTTATTTTGACCTTTAAAAAACCTTAATGATTTCTGAAACTTTAAAAGCAAATACAAAAATCCTGCACGACCGTGTGGAGGCACATTTCAATTCCCAGAGGATTTTCGACGGTCGTTTTTCAGTCGTTGATTACAGAAATCTCATCCGCTACAATTACTTTTTCCTTCTGCAGTTTGAAGATGCGGTTTTTTCTGCGATAGCTCCTAAGAATGCACAGCAACTCAATCTTGAAAAAAGAAGAAAACTGGCTTCTATTAAAAAGGATATGGAAGTGCTGAATATTGAAGAATCAGCAACCCTTACGCCTGTGGAAATAAGAAATGAAGCCGAAGCGTTCGGGATTTTATACGTTATGGAAGGTTCCACTTTAGGTGGAAATGTCATCGCAAAACAGCTTTCAAAGCATCCGGATTTTCAAGATTTGTCTTTCAGTTATTTTCGGTGTTATGGCGAAAATACCGGGTCTTTCTGGAAGAATTTCAAACAGATTTTAGATCAGGAGATCACGGTTGAAAGACATCAGGACTGTATTTCCGGGGCAGAAAAAGCTTATCAGTTCCTGCTGAGCCTTTCGGTGTAAATTCGTGGTTTCATATTTGATGTTCCTCTGAATAGAAAAATCTATCAAGATGTACCTTACCTATTCGCCAAAATATGATCACCTCACCGCCGAAGAAGAACAGCTCCTGAATGAGGATGTTGAACTCATCGAAAAAGCCGTCTCGGTTTCCCATAAACTCAATGAAAAGAGAATTTCTACCCGTAATGCCCATGCCAAATCTTTTGGTTTTGTGCGCGGAGATTTTATTCCCGTCGTCAATGGAGCGGCTGATTTTTCTGAATTTTTAAAGGGCCACAATTTAGGCGTCATTATCCGTTATTCGCATCCGAATGCCTTTGTTTCAGAAGGCAGCGGCGAATATCCGCTGTATGGATGTGCCGTAAAAATCTACAATAAAAACATTCCTGTAAGCGCAAAATTTCCTTTGGTAAATCTTCCGGTTTTTGTGACAAATTCGGTTTCGAAGTTTTTAAAACTTCACCTCAAAGCCAACCGGTTTATAATTTCGCGGGGAACGCCGTTTTCGCTTTCATTTTTAAAGATTCCCGGACTTATCAGAGCCGGGCTGAGTCTCTTTTTTGATAAAGAAATTCTGCCCATCCTCAACAACGTCATGAAGGTGCTGGATATTGAAAAACAGTGGATTTCCTCGTACGATTTTCATTCTGTTGGCTGTTTCCGGCTCGGAGAACGCATGGTGAAAATCCGTCTGAAACCGTCACAAAATAAGAAAGTTCAGAAAGGCGAAGACATTGACCAGGCGAAAACCTTAAGGAACTATTTTCTGAATAGTGAACTTTTACTCGATTTTCAGGTTCAGCTGGCGGTTGATGAAAAGAAAACGCCGGTAAATAATCTGCTGAAAGATTGGAAGAAAAAACATTCGGAGTTCATTACGGTAGGGAAAATTAAATTACCGAAACAGAATATTTCAGATTACGAAACCATCAGCTACGAAAACCTCTCATTCAACCCTTTTGAAAACCCGGAAGAATTGCAGCCGGTAGGACGAATGCAGAAAATTCGTCAGAAAATCTATAACCAGTCTGTCGCCACCCGGCAGTTTTTAAACCAACAGAAATAACATGCCCGAAGGACCTTCCATCTTACATTTAAAAAACAGACTCCAGCGTTTCAAAGGAAAAACCGTTTCTGAAGCTTCCGGCTACAACGAAATGGATAAATCAGTCATCGACCACATTAAAATTTTTGACATTGATGCCTACGGGAAAAATCTGCTTTTCGTGTTTAAGGATTTCTTTGTGGGTGTCCATCTTGGGCTTTTCGGAAGCATGCTTGTGAATAAAAGAAAAAAGGTGAATGCCAGCTTTTCGCTTCATTTTCCTCATTCGGAAATAAATTTTTATGTCGCCCATCCCAAATTGTACGAGGGAAAACCAACCGATTATTTTAATTTTAAAACCGATATTTTAAAAGAAGAGTTCGACGGAGAGTTCGTCCTGAGCACACTACAGCTACATTATGCCGACCAGATGATCGGTGATGCGCTGCTGGACCAGGAGCTGTTTACCGGCGTTGGTAACATCATTAGGATTGAAGCGCTTTACCGTGCGAAAATTCATCCCGACAGTCCCGTGAAAAACATCCCTGAGAAAAAATTGGTTTACCTGATCGAAACGGTGGTGAATTACGCCTACGAATTTCTCGATCTCCTGAAATCAGATGAGGTAAAAGAAAAAACGCTGATCTATGGAAAAAAGATCTGTCCGAAAGACAAAACAGAGCTCATTATTGATGAGATGGGAAAAGTAAAACGCAAAACTTACGTCTGCCCCAAATGCCAGAAAATGTATTCATAAAAAATCCTGCATGCCGCAGGATTTTAATTTTCTATGGGAAATTTTCTTTCTCGCTGATTGAGCAGATCTCACTGATTTAAACTTTTGAATATGATCATATTGAAAAAAATCAGGAATCTGCGGGAAACTTAGCGTCCGTTAAGATTCGAAAACATTTTCTCCGAAAAGCCCTTCTGTAGACCAGTAACGTTCTCCGGTATCATAATTGAAGGTGAGGATTTTCGAACCTTCGGGAATTTCCGAAAGTTTTCTGTTGATGGCGGCCAGCGATGCCCCGGTGGAGATTCCTGCAAGTATTCCTTCCTCACGTGCGAGTCTTCTGCTGAATTCATAGGCTTCTTCTTTTTCCACCTGAATAGAGCCGTCCAGAAGACCGGTATTTAAAACTCCGGGAATGAATCCGGCACCAATGCCCTGCAGCGGGTGTGGTCCCGGTTTTCCACCTGAAATTACAGGGGAGTCCTGTGGTTCTACGGCAAAGCTTTTCAGGTTGGGGAATTTATGCTTCAACACCTGCGTAACGCCGGTGATATGTCCGCCTGTTCCCACGCCGGTGATGAGGTAATCGAAACCTTCGGGAAAATCGGCAAGGATTTCCTGTGCGGTAGTTTTTTGGTGAATATCGGGATTTGCTTCGTTTTCAAACTGCTGCGGAATCCACACATTTTCGAGTTCCTGTGCCATTTCTTGCGCTTTTTTTACGGCACCCGACGTTCCCAGTTCTTTTTGGGTAAGCACAAACTGTGCGCCGTACGCCGACATCAGTTTGCGGCGCTCCACACTCATGCTTTCTGGCATCACCAGCACGAGTTTGTAACCTTTCACGGCGCACACTATAGCGAGCCCGACGCCCGTATTGCCCGAAGTAGGCTCTACAATCAGTGTGTCTTTGTTGATTTTGCCCTCCCGTTCAGCTTTTTCAATCATCGAGAGGGCAATTCTGTCCTTAATGCTTCCACCGGGATTCTGTTTTTCGAGTTTCATCCATACTTCTACGTTCTTATCGAAAAGTTTATTGATTCTTACCGTGGGAGTATTCCCGATGGCTTCCAAAACATTGTTCAGTTTCATATATTCTGTTTTTAAGTTATTTCAATTGCCGGCAGATTTTGCCTTTAAATTTCAATGCACTTCAGTGTGCCCCCTTGTGAAATCTTTATGAACATTGTGGTAAAAAAACCACACCAACCAAAAAATTTAATCTTATTTGTTCAAAAGACCCCAAAAGGTGATGATAAATCTCTGTGTCCTCTAAATAGAACGCTGTGTTCTCTGTGGTAAACTTTGCATCTCCTCTTAGTTCTTCAAAAACCGTCCCATCATCGATCATCCATCACCCTATATTTAAATAACAAAATTTATCGGTTCATTCACCGGCAGTTTATTTTTCACCGTCACCAATCCCCTGTGAAATACGACAGAGTTCGGCGCGACACTTTCGGTAATCCATACGTTACCACCGATGAGTGCGTGTGCTCCGATTATGGTTTCACCACCTAAAATAGTTGCGTTGGCATATATTACCACGTTATCTTCAATGGTCGGGTGCCGTTTTTCATTGGCCAAATCTTTAGTCACCGATAGCGCGCCCAACGTGACGCCTTGGTAAAGTTTCACATTCTTTCCGATCACCGTTGTTTCTCCGATCACAATTCCGGTTCCGTGGTCGATGAAGAAATTTTCGCCGATTTCTGCCCCGGGATGAATGTCGATTCCGGTTTTGCTGTGCGCAAATTCGGTCCAGATTCGGGGAATCAGCGGAACATTATTTTTAAAAAGTTCGTGCGAAAAACGGTACACTGCAATGGCAAAAAAACCGGGATAGGAGAACATAACCTCTTCCATATTCTTTGCGGCCGGATCGTTTTCGCAGATATACCGAGCATCGTTTTCGAGCGTGCGGTAGATTTTTGGAAATTTCGCGAAAAAAACATCGCTTTCTACGGCCTCCTGGCCTTTCATGACGCACGACAGAATTTCTTTGAATTCAGTCTTAAAACCTTCAAGACGCTCTTCAATCTGTGGGATTTCCGAACAGCGATGGTATTCGAGGAAAAAGATAAACCGGAAAAACCGGTCGATAAAATCTTCGGTCTTCCTTTTGTCGATATCAAATTTTCTGTTGCGGTATCCCTGGTGAAGATGTTCTGTAAAACTCATAATGATTTTTCGGAAAGTTGACACAAAGGTATGCAAGAATTTATCCAAAAATAATTGATTCATGGTAAGAAAAACTGAATAGAGCGATTAATAAAAAAGATGACCGGCAACAGTCTGCTCTGTCGGAAGTCATCAGATTCCGCTTACTCCGGCACGTAACAGAAAACGTTCTGTAAGAGGTTGTGATCAGAATATTGGGGGATGATGATTTTTTGATAAAACTTTACACGCTCATTTTTGTCTGCAACTTCAATATTTTGTAAATTTGACTTCAGAAAAGAAACTTTTAAAAATTAAATGATATGCAGCCTTAAGGATCCATATCACCATTAAAAAACAATAAATAAAAAGATATGACACCGTAAGGTTCCATATCACCATTAAAAAACAATAAATAAAAAGATATGAAAGTTACCGTTGTAGGTGCAGGAGCAGTGGGCGCAAGCTGTGCAGAATACATTGCGATGAAAAATTTTGCCGCCGAAGTAGTTCTGGTGGATATTAAAGAAGGTTTTGCCGAAGGCAAGGCAATGGATCTCATGCAGACCGCTTCGCTGAATGGTTTTGATACCAAAATTACCGGAACTACCGGAGATTACAGCAAAACCGCAGGCTCGAAAGTAGCCGTAATCACCTCCGGAATCCCAAGAAAACCGGGGATGACCAGAGAAGAACTCATCGGAATCAACGCAGGAATCGTAAAAGAAGTGACTGCCAATCTGGTAAAACATTCTCCGGATGTTATCATTATCGTTGTTTCCAATCCTATGGATACCATGGCGTACCTGGTTCACAAAACTTCAGGACTTCCGAAAAACAAAATTATCGGAATGGGTGGAGCCCTGGATTCTGCGCGTTTCAAATACAGACTGGCAGAAGCTCTGGAATGCCCCATTTCAGACGTGGACGGTATGGTGATCGCAGCACACAGCGACACCGGAATGCTTCCGTTAATGAGCAAAGCTACAAGAAACGGCGTTCCTGTAACTGAATTCCTGGATGCTGAAAAACAGGCTTATGTGGAAGAGGAAACCAAAGTAGGAGGAGCGACATTAACCAAACTTTTAGGAACCTCTGCATGGTATGCACCGGGAGCGGCTGTTTCCGTAATGGTACAGTCCATCCTTTGCGACCACAAAAAAATGATTCCATGTTCCCTGATGCTCAACGGAGAGTACGGCCAAAGCGATATCTGTTTAGGTGTTCCGGCGATTATCGGTGCCAACGGTGTTGAAAAAATCGTGGAAATCGCGCTTACAGACGCTGAAAAAGAAAAATTCGAAACAGCTGCCAAGGCGGTAAGAGAAGTAAACGGAGATCTGAAATTCTAATCAGACTTTTCATCATATAGTTAAAACCTTCCGTTTTTTGGAAGGTTTTTTCTTTTTTTATACTGAAAACAGCCTGAAAACGTAAGGACAAAAAATATTTTCGTACGTATGAAAAAAAATTTCATTAGTATGAAACAAAAATTCCGTACTAATTAAATTAAAAAATGTACGAAAGGAAATAAAAATCGTCCAAAACCGACTCGAAATGTCCCAAGCACAAAAATTTTAGGATAAAAATTGGAAAAATCACGGCCTAAAACTTCCAAAAAGAGTCTTTTTTTAACCGAAATTCTTTGGTTTTCAGACAGATTTGGCGTCAAAAAAGCCAATATTTTCTATATCTTAACTTAAATTTTG
>NZ_DAMBHK010000004.1:0-12434 GCF_032060305.1 Kaistella sp.
GAAGAAACCTCTCCTGAAGATGTCGATGGCATGCACAAATCGCAGGCGATTCTTACAACAAAAGGCGGTATGACTTCTCATGCAGCTTTAGTAGCCCGAGGTTGGGGTAAGTGCTGTATCGTAGGTTGTTCCGACATTGAAATTCACGAAAAAGAAAAATATTTTGTAACCAATACGGGAAAAAAAGTTCACGAAGGCGAATGGCTTACCCTGAACGGAACCACCGGTCTGGCTTACGAGGGTGTGCTGCAGCTTTCAAATACCGATCTTAACCAGAACGCATCGTACAAAGTTCTGATGACGTTGGTGGATAAAGCTAAAAAATTAGGCGTTAGAACCAATGCAGATACACCAAAAGATGCACAGCAGGCATCGTATTTCGGTGCAGAAGGAATTGGCCTCTTCCGCACAGAGCATATGTTTTACGGGGAAGGAAGCGAAAAACCTTTATTCCTCCTCAGAAAAATGATTATGAGTACCACAGTGGCAGAAAGAAAAACTGCATTGAATGAACTCTTTAAATTTGTAAAAAAAGACATCAAGGCAACTTTGGAAGTGATGAACGGAAATCCCGTAACCATCCGTTTGTTAGATCCACCTTTACACGAATTCGTTCCGCACGACAAAGAAAAATTACAGGAACTGAGCCGCGAACTTGGCGTAAGAATGAGTGTGCTGAACCGCAGAATCCTGGCACTTCACGAAAACAACCCGATGCTGGGCCACCGCGGAGTACGTTTGGGAGTTTCTTATCCGGAAATTACCGAGATGCAGGTTCGCGCCATCCTGGAATCTGCAGCTGAACTTCAGAAAGAAGGTAAAAAAGCCTACCCTGAAATTATGATTCCTGTGGTAATGGGACGTCACGAATTGCGTCACCAGAAAGAAATCGTCGACAGGGTTTATAATGAAGTTTGCAAACACATGGGTGTAAAAGAAATCAATTTCCTTTACGGAACCATGATCGAAACTCCACGTGCCGCACTGAAAGGGGATTCCCTGGCTACAGTAGCAGATTTTTTCAGTTTCGGAACAAATGATCTTACCCAGATGTCTTTCGGATTCTCCAGAGATGATATCGGCGGATTCTTGCCAAAATATCTTGATCTGAAACTGCTTCCTGAAGATCCGTTTGTATCCATCGACCAAAGCGGTGTTGGGGAACTCATTAAAATCGGAGTGGATAAAGCAAGATCCGTGAAACCTAAACTTAAAGTCGGAATCTGTGGCGAACATGGCGGTGACCCCGAATCGGTGAAATTCTGCCACAGACTGGGTCTGGATTATGTAAGCTGCTCACCGTTCCGAGTACCGATTGCAAGATTGGCAGCCGCGCAGGCAGCGATTGAAACAAAATAAGCTTTGCAGTAATAATTTAATACGAAGAGAAACTGTCCCGGAAATGGGACAGTTTTTTTTTATTTTAATCGAAGACCTCGAACGTTGATCCGTTGAAGCTGGCAAAAACCATGGTTGGATGCGAATCCCGGTGAAAGAAGTTTCCGTTTCGGTCGATGGCGATGGCTCCGGCAAACCCGTCGATTTCTTTTAATTCAGCAAAAGTCTTTTCAAAAGCCTCTTCAAGGTTCATTCCGTCAGTGACGCGGGTTACAATCTTCGCGGCAGTGGCATTGCTCACGATATCTTCACCAACTCCGGTACAGCTTACCGCGCAGTATCTGTTGGCATAATTACCAGCTACCGTTGCAGAATCGGAAATTCGGCCAACGATTTCAAAACCTTTGCCTCCCGTGGACGTTGCTGCTGCCAAATGACCATCCCGGTCGAGTGCCACGCAGCCAACAGTGCCTTTCCCGCCGTTTTTCACTTTCTCCTCATATTCTTTTCTGCGTTGCGGAATTTCAGTTGAGTAGTCCTCAAATCTATTGGCAGTAGCGTAAGTTTTTGCGCCGTTTCCACCCAAAACCCGGTCGTTTTCTTTCATCAGAACCCTGGCGACCTGAATCGGATTTTTTACATTTTCAATATTGATAACGCCGGAGAACTTCTGGTTTTCACCGTTCATCAGCGACGCACTCATCCTGATTTTCCCGTCGCTCTGGATTTGTGATCCGGTTCCGGCGTTATACAGCGTATCATCCTCCAGCAAAGAGACTGCATATACTGCAGTCTCCTCCGCTGTATGGCTCTGCAAATACTCGAAAGCCTTGGCAGCAATTGCTTTGAGTGAATTTTGTTTGGCCACTTTTACTTCGTGGCTTTGGTCGCTTTCGGAGAAGAAGCCGCCGTGGATGATGATTTTCATGTATTTCTGAATAGGATGTTAACGGGTTGCAAAAGCAGGATAGCGGAGCGAACGTAATTAAAAATTTAAATTCCTTAACGTTCCTGTGGGATTGGGCTGTACTGCGAGTTCACGATGGTGAGTTCTTTCGTCTTCAGATCGAAATAATCATTCTGGGACATCACATGAACCGTTAGATTATCAATGGAAATCGGTTGCCCCAGGTCGATCTTGGTAAGATTAGTATCTTTAATGAATCTGCCGTCCACCAGAATCACAAGCCCGGACCCAATGGCCGTCATCGTATCGCCGTGAATAAAGAGTCCGGTATCTTCTCCCAGGCCAATTCCCAGGGTGCGCGGGTTGTTTACCACGGCCTGAAAAAGTCTGCCGATTCTGCCTCTTTGAACAAAATGTGTATCGACAATAACATTTTCGATAAATCCTAAACCCTGGGTGGTTTTAATTTCACCTTTCAGAAGCGCTTCACTGCTCGAACCCTGATAAATCATGTTTTCAGAAGCTGCTGCAGCGCCTGCCGAAGTTCCGGCATAGATAAAATCCTGCTCCTGGTATTTAAGGAGAATAGCGTCATGGAATCTTGTCCCTCCAAGAATCGAAGTAAGTCTCAGCTGGTCGCCTCCGGTAAACATCACCACATCGGCAGCGTTGGCGCGTGCCACGATAGCATCGCTGTTCGCCTGTTCCCGGTTCTGGATATCGAGGATATTAACGGTTTTCGAACCTAAAAATTCGAATGCTTTTTTATATTCTGGGCCCACAATCTGTGGAATTTGAGAAGCTGTGGTGATGATCTCGATCACCGAATCCTCTTTCAGCCGGGACTCATTGATGATTTTCCTGAGGATGCCTCTTTCAAAAAAGTTGAGGTTTTTTTCTACATTCTGGTCGTAATCGGTTTCTGCAAAACTGCCTTTATTTACGGCTCCACCGATAATCATTAATTTTCCAACTGGTCTCATAGGATGCAAATTTAAAAAAAATAATCAGAGGCTTAGGCGCTAAATCAAATAAAAATAATACTGAATCACTGATATTTACGCTGTTTAATTATTAATAATTCAGAGTTTGTGTAAAAAATTATGCCGAATTATACTGTTTTTCAATTATCTTTGGTTTTCATACATCAGTCACCTTACACATTTACGTTATGAAAATTGAAAAAATACAGGTTCTAAAAGGCCCGAATATTTGGAGCATCCGCAGAAAAAAACTCATCCAGATGCGGCTGGATCTGGAAGAAGTAGAGCATTTGCCCACCAATAAAATTGAAGGCTTCCGTACGAGGCTCGAAAAACTGATTCCTTCCTTAATCACACACCGCTGTTCCGAAGGGGTTGAAGGAGGCTTCTTTCAGCGGGTGGAAATGGGCACCTGGATGGGCCATGTCATCGAACACATCGCACTGGAGATTCAGACCCTTGCAGGGATGGATACCGGTTTCGGCCGCACCAGGGAAACCAAAACCCCGGGCATCTATAATGTTGTTTTCAGTTATCTGGAAGAAAATTCCGGAGTTTACGCAGCAGAACAGTCCGTGGAAATCGCACGATGTATCATAGAAGCACGAGATTACGATATTGAAGCCTGCATTCAGCAACTCCGCGAAATCCGGGAGCGCGAAAGACTCGGGCCTTCTACCGGAAGTATTGTTGAAGAAGCCGCTGCCAGAAACATTCCGTGGATCCGCCTTGGCCGCAACTCTTTGGTGCAGCTGGGCTATGGCGTCAACCAGCAGCGATTCCAGGCAACAATTACCGGGAAAACCTCATCCATTGCCGTAGACATTGCCTGTAATAAAGAACTTACTAAAAAAATGCTCGATGAGGCCGCTATTCCTGTGCCTTCCGGCGATCTGGTGACAGAACCTGAAGAACTCGAAAGGGTGATCCGCAAAATTGGATATCCGATTGTACTGAAACCCCTGGATGGTAATCACGGCAAAGGATCATCCATCAATGTAAACGACCTCGAAACGGCCAAAATCGGTCTGCAGCATGCGCAAAAGTACTCCAGCAGGGTGATTGTTGAGAAATACATTACCGGTTACGATTTCCGTGTGCTGGTCATCAACCACAAAATGGTGGCGGCAGCGCGCCGGGTGCCTGCCCATATTGTAGGCGATGGAGAACTCAATATCCGCCAGCTCATCGATAAAGAAAATCTTGATCCCAGAAGAGGCTACGGGCATGAAAATGTGCTTACTGAAATCCTTGTCGACAAAGATACGAATGAACTTCTTGAAAAACTGAATTATACCCTCGACACCATCCCGCAGAAAGGTGAGGTGGTATATCTTAAATCTACCGCTAACCTTTCTACAGGCGGTACTTCCATCGATGTTACAGATATGATTCACCCCGAGAACGTTACCATGTGCGAACGTATTTCCAAGATTGTTGGTCTTGATGTCTGTGGAATTGATATCATGGCAGAAAACCTTACACAGCCGCTCAAGGAAAGCGGTGGCGCGATTCTGGAAGTGAACGCTGCTCCCGGATTCCGCATGCATTTGGCTCCAAGCGAAGGACTGCCAAGGAACGTAGCCGCGCCGGTAGTCGATATGCTTTATCCTCAGGGCAAACCTTTCAGGATTCCTATTATTGCGGTAACCGGAACCAACGGAAAAACCACCACCACAAGACTCATTGCCCATATCGTGAAAAATAACGGCTACAGAGTAGGCTTTACCACCTCTGACGGGATTTACATCCAGAATACCATGCTCACCAAGGGCGATACTACAGGACCAATTTCCGCAGAATTTGTCCTTAAAGATCCTACCGTTGAATTTGCCGTACTGGAAACTGCCCGTGGCGGAATTCTACGCTCAGGTCTGGGATTCAGTTCCTGCGATATTGGCGTACTGACCAACATCAAAGAAGATCATCTGGGGCTCAATGATATTCACAACCTCAAAGATTTAACCCGCGTTAAAAGGGTAGTACTCGACTCCGTAAAGAAAGGCGGCTGGAGTGTCCTGAATGCTGATGATGAATATTCCACGAGGCTGATGCCCGATCTGGATTCTAAGGTCGCCATCTTCAGTCTCGACGAGAATAATCCTCACATTAAGAAATTCGCCAAAGAAGGGAAAGTAACCTGTGTGTACGAAGAAGGCTTCATCACCATTAAAAAAGGCGACTGGAAGATCCGCATTGTAAAGGCAATTAATGTCCCGATCACCATGGAAGGGAAGGCAAGATTCATGATCTCTAATGTCCTGGCGGCAAGTTTGGCGGCTTATCTCCACGGTTTTGGAATCGAGGACATTGCCAATTCACTCCGTACCTTTATTCCAAGTCCTGCGCTTACGCCGGGAAGGCTTAATATCTTTAAATTTAAGAAATTCAAGGTCCTCATCGACTTTGCCCATAATCCTGCAGGTTACGAGGCTATTGAAGATTACCTAAAAAATATTGATTCGCCAAAGAAGATTGGAATCATTTCCGGAGTCGGAGACCGCCGCGACGGCGATATCCGCGAGTGCGGCAGAATTGCAGGCCGCATGTTCGATCATATCATCATCCGGAACGAAAAGCACCTTCGCGGCAGGACCGAAGAGGAAATCAACGCCCTGGTGATCGACGGGATGCAGAGTTCGGGTAAGGATGTAAGCTACGAAATCATTCCAAAAGAAATCGACGCGCTGAAACACGCCATGAGCCTCGCCGAAGAAAACACCTTTATCACGGCTCTGAGCGACGTCATCTCAAACGCTATCGACCTCGTGCAGGAATACCAGCACAAAGAAATTCTGGAAGAAGGCAATACGCTTTAAGAATTCGTTTTAAAATATAAATCCCTTCATTTGAAGGGATTTTTTATGGATAAATGTATAATTCCTGATTATTAATTACTCTTTTTCTTTTTGTAAAATAAAATGAAAATGATAAAGGTTAAAAGGTATAAAGCTGAAAGAGAAGCAATATAGATTTTCTGTTTTCGGTGGTGTTCCGAGAGTTGCGCATTTTCAATCATAAGTTGCTTTAATACTTTATCCGGAGCCGTAAGCAGGTCCTCATAAGATATTTCAAAGTTGTCCTGTGTTGAAATTTCTTTAGCTAAGTTGTTCTTCAGTTGCTCCAAAAGTGCAAAATCACTTACGCTTAATTGAGATATTTCCTGTGTTGCATAGCAAAATGAAGAGTAAAAGAAGGTGGTATCCGGTTCTACATTGGCAAAAATCAGAAACTTACCTTTCTCTTTAAAAATGATATCACAGGAATTGAACTGCTGTCCGAATAATGTAATTTCTTTACTCCTGAAGTCAGGCGCAGACGATTTGTAAACTTTTTCTATTTTTGCTTTCGCCAAAGAGTTTTCTACCTCCCAATATCCCGTTTTGTAGGTTGTATTTACATCATATATATCAACGGTAAATACAAAATCTGCTGATTCAAAAGAGTTCTTGATCGTAGGAGTATCACACTTACAGGCCGGAATGTTGATGGATGTCAGGAGTGAAAAAAGTAGTAAAAGATATTTCATAGACAGATAATGATGTTTCGAACTAATTTTTAAAGTGCTCAGCAAGGTTTTTTCTGAAAATTATGAAGCAGTTTATTCAGGATGAGGATAAGGTCAATAGAATATGTTGTGCGTAGTTTTTTATTCAGATTCTATTAGGATAAAATTCCCAGAATTGATCATTATGTGAAAATCGATTCTATAAATAAATTCAAATTTGGAATTATTATTCTTTTTAAAGGTGTAAAATGGATGTCGTTTGTTTAACATTTTTTGAAATTCCGTTAAATTGTTGTCATCTATTATTTCTTTTTCGATTACCAAACTACAATCATTATTTTTTTCGATTTTACGACTGATTTTAGAATTGCTTTCATAAAAAGTAATGGAATCATTCAAAATTCTAAACTCAAATTTTGGATGCTTTTCGAATTGTTTATCGAATTCTACTTTATATTTCCCATTTGGAAGTATACAGTTTTGTGAAAATAGATTGTTAGTGAAAAACAAAATACAAACTACAATCAAGTTAATTTTGATTGAGTTATAATATAATATTTTATCAAATATTTTCAATGTCGTTTTTCAGAATATTTGTTTAAAATTACGCACAACGTTTTGGCGCTTGGCGAAGAAGCGGATTTCGAATTACTAAACTGTCTGCAAGCACTGAACTTGATACGAAGCACAAGGCTTCATTTAAGCACTAAACCCGCTTTTTTGCCAAACTCCTCTCAGCACCAGTATTATTCTGTCGGGTTAATAATTGTGTATCCACTGTCACCATAAATTAAAAACTTTCCATTTTTTATTCCTGTCAAGCCTGGTGAATAGTCGCCAAACTTTATTACCTCTTTTTTATTTCTGTCCCACGAGAAAAAACTTCTCTTGTCGTTATAGCTTGAATGAAAAATAATCTTGTCTACGGTGCTTGATATTGCTGATGTTCCAGAAAAGTCATTTGGGGTTTCAAAGCTTTCAAATTTAAAAGTGTCGAGATTAAGTTCAAATACTTTTAGGTCAGTATATGCGTAAAACAAAACTTTGTTTGTCCCGTGTTTGCAAATACAGTAACAGTCAGCAATTACCATATCTCCTGCACTTGAATTAACACCAAATTCTTGTTGTCCTTCAAAATCAAACACGGCAAGTCCATCTCCGTTTGGTCCGTCACCACCGTAAACCCCTTCGTCAAAATACGTTATTATAATTTTGTTCCGATGAACGATGATATCCTCTATTCCGTCACCAGCTAAAAATGACTTTACTAATTGTCCGCTGAATTTAAAAATATAACCGTTGTTGTCTTTCTCTGTCCGACTGTCAGCAATGAAAAATGTGTCGTTGTCAAGTCTGCGAATAATCGGAAAGCGTAAGTCGATTTCTATTTTTAAATTATGGTCGTTTGTTACAACCGTTTTGTTGTCAGTAAACGCAATGAAATTGCCTTGGTCGTCAGCGTCAAGGTTTAAAATTTTACTTTTTCCTGCGTCAATATGTGTTGTCTGTTCGGTCATTCTTAATATTGGTGCTAACTTACTTATATGTATCACTCCGTAATACAAACATCCCAAAATTTGTAGATGTTGGTATCACTTTTATGATATATATGTATTCAAATATAATAAATGTATTGGATAATTAATTTTGTTTCCTCAAACTTTTGCTGATTACATGGTACTGTTGATAATAAATGCGCAGTAAATAAGGCATATAACTACAACTGTACATTTAACTGAGCATCGTTTTAAAATTAAGATGGGCGTTCCGCATCAGTTTTTATCTCAAAACATTGGTAACTCAAACTTCTCTCTAATTTCAAGTATATAATCTACTTCCGCCATACTTTACTTTTCCATCAAATAAAATAAAATCAGCGTATACAGTTGCAGGAATCACCATTTATCATTAAATTTACAACACATTACAAATCAGCACGTTATTGCCCTATTTAAATTACCGATAATCATTTTTTCACCTGATTAATTTCTTTGTAACCCCTTTTCACAAGCAGATACCAAAGGTTGAGCCGTAGTTGCGCCATACTTGCGCCATACCATCGTGCAGGAAAAGTAAGGTATTCTTAACTTCTCCCTGTCATTTCTTCAAGTCTTATCCGAGTCTTGTTCGGATCTCCTTCCCACAAAGGGGTTGTTTTGGGAATCATTTC
Source organism: Kaistella sp. (assembly GCF_032060305.1). Lineage (NCBI taxonomy): Bacteria > Pseudomonadati > Bacteroidota > Flavobacteriia > Flavobacteriales > Weeksellaceae > Kaistella > Kaistella sp. The sequence goes on from NZ_DAMBHK010000004.1 coordinate 8,907, forward strand.
CAAAGGAATCTACAGCTTGTGTGCTTTTAATGTGATAGGTATTGAGGAGTGGGGGATTCGGTGTATTTCTTTTAAGTTATTGATGCAGAATTAAACCATAAAACCCTCACTAATTTTCTCACAATTATTTTATCATCTCAATAATTTCCTTATTTTTGACCAATGGAAAATTTCGTGGTTTCTGCAAGAAAATACCGCCCTCAGGAGTTCGATACTGTGGTAGGGCAGGCGCATATTACAGATACCCTGGAGCATGCTATTCACGAAAACCAGCTCGCACAGGCACTCCTGTTCTGTGGTCCGCGTGGAGTAGGTAAAACGACCTGCGCCAGGATCCTCGCCCGTAAAATCAACGAAAGAGACGGTTCTACCTCCGAAGACGGCTTTGCCTACAACATTTTCGAACTGGATGCTGCGTCCAACAACTCCGTTGAAGACATTCGCGAACTCACCGACCAGGTACGCTTTGCACCTCAGGTAGGAAAGTACAAGATTTATATCATTGACGAGGTGCACATGCTCTCCTCAGCGGCGTTCAATGCCTTCCTTAAAACACTGGAAGAACCGCCTGCGCATGCCATCTTTATTCTCGCCACCACCGAGAAACACAAGATTATTCCTACCATCCTTTCACGTTGCCAGATTTACGATTTCAAACGGATTACCATTGAAGACATCCAGAGCCATCTGAAGAATATTGCGGCTAAGGAAGGTATCGCATTCGAAGACGACGCGCTTTACCTCATTGCCCAAAAGGCTGATGGTGCGCTGCGTGATGCACTTTCCATCTTCGACAGACTGTCAACCTTTACCCAGAAGAACATCACTTTGGCCAAAGCCGCCGAAGTCCTCAATATCCTCGATTACGACCAGTACCTGAATATTGTGGAACTGGCGTACGAAAACAGAATTCCCGATGTGCTTTTCGCATTCAATGAGATCGTGAAAAAAGGCTTCGATCCCCACATCTTCATCGCAGGATTGGGCAGCCATTTCCGCGACCTCATGATGGCGCAGAATCCTCATACCCTGAACCTCATCGAAGTAGGCGAGAAGACCAAAGCAAGATTCTCCGAACAGAGCAAAAAATGGAATGCCCAGCAGCTTATCGACGCCATTGAAATCTGCAACCATGCAGACATCAATTATAAGAATTCCAAGAATCCACGGCTTACGGTAGAGATTGCTTTAATGCAGCTTTCGTCCCTCACGGCGAACGGTGCCGAGCCTAAAAAAAAAAGTATCTGATATTAGCGCCGCTTCTTAAAACTGCGGTATCAGTTCCACAAACCCCCAAACCTGAAACCAAAACACCCGTTGCTGCAGAACTTCCCCAGAAGGAAGAACCTGTAGTTCAAAAGACAGCGGCACCCATTGCGGCGCGCAAGGTTTCTTCTAAATTCAGCATCACTGCCGTATTACAGCAGACTGAAGAAAAGGAAGAAGGAACGGAAACCACGGCAAAGGATCATCTGCCAAGCAATCACTTCACCGAAACCGATCTCCGAACCGAGTGGCAGAAGTTCCTCACAGAACTTAAGAAAAGAGACATCATCATCTACAGCGCCATAAGTTCCTTCATCCTGCAGAAAAAGGACGAAAACACCATTGAAATCACCTATCCGTCAGATTCTGCAAAAAGCGAGTTCGAGAAGGTGCGGGCAGATTTCTTTAACCATTTTATGCACAAAGTAAGTCATTTCAATATCGCGGTCGAGTACAAGAATGATGTTACCCTGAAAAAAGAAATCATGACCAAACGGAAGATTTTTGATAAATTTGCCGAAATCAATCCTGTTTTAAAAGAACTCGACGAAATCTTTAAGTTTGATCTGAACTAAAATAATCAAAATAATGCCAATGAAATTTGGCTTTTTACCATAACATGAATTTAAAAGAACTGAAGAACAACTGGGTAAAAGATTTTGCCTCTCCCTTAATTATTGCCGGCCCCTGCAGTGCAGAAAGCGAATCGCAGATGCTGGAAACCGCTAAAAGAATAAAAGAATCCACAGACGCAGTCTCTATTTTCCGTGCCGGAATCTGGAAGCCGCGTACAAAACCCAACGGGTTCGAAGGCGTAGGAGTCATCGGTCTCAACTGGCTGAAGAAAGTAAAGGAAGAATACGGCTTCAGAACCGCCACAGAAGTAGCCAATGCCCACCATGTGGCAGCCGCTCTGGAAGCTGATGTCGACATCCTGTGGATTGGCGCGCGCTCTACCGTAAACCCTTTCACCGTACAGGAAATTGCCGAAGCCCTAAAAGGAACCGACAAGCCGGTCTTCGTAAAAAACCCTGTGAACCCTGATCTTGCCTTGTGGATTGGCGCTCTGGAAAGACTTCTGGGCCAGGATGTAAAGAACTTAGGCGTTATTCACCGTGGCTTTTCAACCTACCAGAAAACCAAATACCGCAATATCCCGAACTGGCAGATTGCCCTGGATTTCAAGCAGCAGTTTCCCAACATCCCGATGCTGGTAGACCCTTCGCATATCTGCGGCAACAGAACCGGCTTGGCAGGGATCGCCCAGGAAGCCCTGAACGTTGGCTACGAAGGCATGATCATAGAAACCCACGCCAATCCCGACGATGCCTGGAGTGACGCTTCACAGCAGATTACCCCGGAAGTGCTTGCAGATTTGATCGGGAATTTACAGATAAGAAATTCCGATATCTCCGCATTCGATGATGAAATGGGCCGTCACCGTACCCTTATTTCCGACCTCGATTTCCAGCTGATTGAAATCCTTTCCCACAGGATGAAAATCTCAGAAAAGATCGGTACGCTCAAGAAAGAAAACAACATTGCTATCTTTCAGCCGGAGCGTTGGAAAATCATCACCGAATACGCAACCCAGAAAGCTGATGAAACCGGAATGTCGCCTGATTTCATAGAGAAAGTCTTCAAAGCAATTCATGAAGAGTCAATTGAAATCCAGAATAACATCTAACAGATGAGCGACTTTAAATTATTGAGTGATGTATTATTGGAAGCGTTCAGAAATGAACTTAGCGACCAGCTGCTCTATTCAATAAATGAAGCCGGTGATACTGAAATTGAAGTTGATTATTTTGATTTTTATAATGCAGCAGCGCGGGCTTCTGGAAAAGTGGTTTTTAGTAGCCCATTTTAAAGAAAAAGGATTTGCTCTTGAGACCGAAAAAAGCTATTACCAAAATCTTCAGGACTACTATAACAATCTGAGAAACACAGGATTTGAATATGAGGATACTGATTTCTCAAAAGCCATAAATTTTATGCTAATGTCATCAAAGACGATAATCATTAATAACAAATGAAAGGTCTTGTCACCAAATCTACCGGAAGTTGGTACCAGGTTCTGGATCAGGGAACAGGAAGGTTTTTTGAAGCCAGGATACGTGGCAAATTCAAGCTGATTAAAACCCGGCTTACCAATCCGCTGGCGGTAGGAGATAAGGTAGAATTCTCTCTGGAACAGGATGATGTCGCCTGGATTACGAGGATTGAACCCAGAAAGAATTATCTCATCAGAAAATCGGTGAA
>NZ_DAMBHK010000004.1:12534-40640 GCF_032060305.1 Kaistella sp.
CATTCTGGAAGTGGGAAATCTACCCTTGTCAACGCCCTGCAACCGGATCTTAATCTGAAAACATCAGAAATATCATCATCCCAACTCAAAGGAAAACACACTACTACATTTGCACAGATGCATTTCTGGGAATTTGGGGGCAGTGTAATCGACACGCCTGGTGTAAGAGAATTTGCGATGATTGATGTACAGAAGGAAGAAATTCAGCATTATTTCCCGGAAATATTCCGTGTCGGAAGAGCCTGTAAGTTCCACAACTGTATGCATATCAACGAACCCAAATGTGCGGTACTTCAGCAGCTTGATACCGGAGAAATTGAGGATACCCGCTACGCAACCTACCTCAAACTCATGGAAGAGGCAGAGGAAATCAATGCCCAATAAAAAAACCCAGCCGAGGCTGGGTAAAAACTAATAACCATGAAAACTCAAATTAAACATGAGAATCGGAAATTAATTTACAACTTCCATGCCAAAATAAATTGGCTTCTCATAAAAGGAATTTTCGGTACAAATATATAAAAGTTTTTGTACTTTTGCGCCAGATAAAAACAAGATATATGTCAGGTAAAATTACATTCACCATGATTAAGCCGGATGCAGTAGCAGATGGTCACATTGGTGCTATTTTAGGGAAAATTGCAGAGGCAGGTTTCAAAATCAAAGCAATGAAACTTACACAGTTAACAGTTGCTGATGCTAAGAAATTCTACGAAGTTCACGCTGAAAGACCTTTTTATGGGGAATTGGTAGACTTCATGAGTTCAGGACCAATCGTTGCAGCAGTTCTTGAGAAAGATAATGCTGTAGAAGATTTCAGAACATTAATCGGTGCTACAAACCCTGCAGATGCTGCGGAAGGAACCATCAGAAAAATGTTTGCAAGAAGCGTAGGCGAAAATGCGGTACACGGTTCAGATTCTGACGAGAATGCTTTAATCGAAGCTAGTTTCCATTTTTCAGGAAGAGAGATTTTCTAAACCTGCAAAGTATAGAACTGAAAAAGTCCCGCACGAGCCGGGACTTTTTTATGCAGTGATGGTAAGTAAGGAACTGAACTTAGATCTTCAGAAGCTCAATCGTGCGCTCAGGGCTTTCTGACGAGAACACTGCATTACCTGCAACCAAAACATCTGCACCTGCTTCAAATAACTTCGCAGCGTTTTCAAGGTTCACACCGCCGTCGACTTCAATAAGCGCGGTAGAGTTGTTTGATAGGATTAAATCTTTTGTTTCTGCTATCTTTTTGTAGGTGTTCTCAATGAATTTCTGTCCGCCAAATCCCGGGTTTACACTCATCAACAAAACCAGGTCAACATCAGCAATAATATCTTCCAGCATCAGAACGGGAGTAGCAGGATTCAGTACCACACCGGCTTTTGCCCCTTTGTCCTGAATTAAACTGATGGTGCGGTGCAGATGCGTGCAGGCTTCGTAATGCACAGAAACCAAATCGGCGCCCATACTGATGAATTCTTCTACGTACTTTTCCGGCTCCACAATCATCAGGTGAACATCGACAAACTTCCTGGTATGCTGCTGAATGGTTTTCATCACCGGAAACCCGAAAGAAATATTCGGTACAAATCTTCCGTCCATTACGTCTACATGAAGCCAGTCGGCCTGCGAGTTATTCAGCATTTCGATATCACGCTGCAGGTTTCCGAAATCTGCCGAGAGTAGTGACGGCGCGATTAATTTTGTTTTCATTTTACTTTTTTATTCTTTTACTTTTACTTTTATTTTTACCTTTTTACTTTTATGTTATGCCTTTTCCCCTGACTCTTTCTTAGTGATATTTCAGATTCATGTCCGGTTTTATGTTCAGCAGCGTTTCATAAATCAGCTGAATGACATTGGACACATCTTCTTTAGAAACCATTTCTACGGTAGTGTGCATATACCTTAAAGGAAGTGAAATGAGTGCTGAAGGTACACCGCCGTTGGAATGAGCAAATGCGTCGGTATCTGTACCTGTCGCCCGGCTTGCAGCTGCCCGCTGAAAAGGAATTTCCTTCTTTTTAGCGGTATCTACAATCAACTCCCTGATGACGTGATGTACACTTGGAGCAAAAAATACCACCGGTCCGTCGCCACATTTCTGGTCACCTTCTTTTTTCTTTTCAATCATCGGAGTGCTGGTATCGTGCGTAACATCGGTGATGATAGCAATGTTCGGTTTAATGGTATCTGCAATCATGTCTGCGCCATATAAACCAACTTCTTCCTGTACGGAATTGGTGATATAAAGTCCGAACGGGAGTTTCTTCTTGTTTTCTTTCAGCATTCTGGCAACTTCAGCAATCATAAATCCGCCAATTCGGTTATCTAAAGCGCGGCAGACAAAATATTTGTCGTTCAGCTGGAAAAATTCATCCGGGTAAGTAATCATGCATCCAACGAAAATGCCTAAATCTTCAACTTCTTTATTGGTGGTCGCCCCACAATCAATAAAAATGTTTTCAAGTTTAGGGACGGGTTCATTGGAGTTTACTCCTCTGGTATGAATGGCTGGCCAGCCGAAAACTCCTTTTACAATGCCTTTTTCTCCGTGAATATCTACCACTTTCGACGGGGCGATCATCTGGTCGGAACCGCCGTTTCGGATCACGTAAATTAATCCGTCATCGGTGATATAGTTTACATACCACGAAATTTCGTCGGCATGAGCTTCTATAACCACCTTGAATTCAGCTTCAGGATTGATAATTCCATAGCAGGTTCCGTAATGGTCGAACTCAATTTTATCAACATAAGGTTTAATGTAATTCATCCAGATTTTCTGGCCGTTATGCTCATAACCTGTAGGTGAGGCGATGTTTAAATATTCTTCTAAAAATTTTAATGATTTATTTTCAAATTTCATGGATAAAAGGAATGAATTTTGTTACTTTAAAGCTTGATTTTATACGAAGTAAAAATAATGAATTTTAACAAACCCGTCTTATTATTTCTGCTGTTTTTAGGACTTAATGCAAATGCTCAGCGGGATTCGGTTGTTATCGCCAAACCCATCAGCCAATATCCGCCAGAGTTGCTGAAAACAGACGAATACGGAAATAAATATTATTACGACGAAGCCCAGAAGGCTAAGATATACGAAATTGATGGTGAGAATGTGGTAGTGATGGATGAATTAATCCTTTTAAACAAGCCGAGATTCAATAACCAACTGGACCAAAACTACTATTTTTTCCTCAATAAAAAACTCAACCGTGTTTATCCGCTGTTTTTAACTGCCCTGGAGCAGTACACCGATATTCAGGATGACATGAAGGCGCTGGACCGCAAAGATCAGAAGAAATATGTAAGTGAAAGACAGAATGCTTTGGCTTCCCAGTACGAAGCGCAACTGAGAGATTTAACGACCACGGAGGGAAGGGTTTTCGCTAAACTGATGAACCGTGCTACAGGAAAAACCGTATACGAAATTATTAAGGAACTCCGCGGAGGCTGGAGTGCCTTCTGGTGGAATGTAAAGGGAAATCTCGCGGATGTAGACCTGAAAGAACCATACGACCCTCACCGGAACCGCACCGATGAATTTCTGGAATCATTGCTCCAAAGCAATTGGAATGCAGGATACTTTCTTCCTTATCCCGGTTACCAAAAATTTAAAATTAAGAAATAATTTATGCGAAAAATTCTTTTCAATCTGGTGCTACTTACCGCAGTATCGGCGTCTAACCTTATGTATTCCTACGGTGTTACTGGGCACCGAATTGTTGCAGATATCGCAGAAAACCACCTGACCGGAAAAGCCAAGAGACATCTGAAGAAAATTATTGGAGACCAAAAACTGGCTTACTGGGCCAACTGGCCGGATTTTATAAAATCTGACACTACTGGTGTTTGGAAGCACACTGACCAGTGGCATTATGTAAACATCAATCCTCAGGATAATTTCAAATCTTTTTCCGACAGTTTGAAGGCTCAGACCGGACCTAATTTATATACCCAGATTAAAACACTTTCGGCTCAGATTAAAGATAAAAAAACATCAGCCAAGGACCGCGAGATTGCGTTAAGATTTTTAATTCACCTGGTGGGCGATTCTTCCCAACCGATGCACGTTGGCAGAGCAGAAGATTTGGGTGGCAACAGAATAAAACTCAAGTTTTTTGGTGAAAATACCAATCTCCATTCTTTGTGGGACTCTAAACTTATAGATTTCCAGAAATACAGTTATTCCGAATACACAACGCTTCTGGATGTGAAATCAAAAGAAGAAGTAAAGAAAATACAGGCAGGAACGCTCGAAGAATGGCTGTATGACAGTCACCAAAGCGCCAATAAAATCTACGCAAATACATTAATGGATGGGTCGTATGCTTACGATTATAACTACAAATATGCAGATTTAATGGAACGCCAGCTGCTATACGGAGGATTGAGATTGGCTAAAATCCTGAATGACATTTTATAACAGCCGTTCTTTCAGTTTTTCAAACGCAATCTTATCTACAGGCAAAATAAATGGGTTTTCATCGGTATCGATGGGAATCCATTCTGTTTTTTCAATACAGGGATCCATGATGAGAAACTCGTTTTCATCGATGATTTCAACAAGATAATATACTGTTAAAAGCTGCTCATTGTCCCGGAACCGCGAAACAACAAATTCTTCCTGTGTATAAAGATGTCCGAGGATATTGATTTTTACATTCAGTTCTTCTTCGAATTCGCGGTGCAGGCAATCGAGGACTCCTTCACCAAATTCAAGACCGCCACCGGGAAGTTTCATCAGCTGTTCACCGGCATATTCTTCGTGCAGCACCAGTACTTTTCGATCTTTAACTGCGGTAGCATACACCCTTATATTTAATTTGTCGATCATGTGTCAGTTTTCTATAAAAACAAAGTTAATAAATTAAGGTATAATTAAGATTCCTCTGTTTTCAGTTTTATGGCATTGATCATTTCGCGTTTTCCCGGAGGTCCCACTTTTTTCTCTACATTAAAGTTGAGTTCTTCTAATATCCTACGTACACTGCCTTTGGAAGAGTAGGTGGTAAGCAGTCCGCCTGTTTCCATTTTGTCGGCAACCATTTCAAAAAGCGGTTTTTCCCATAAATCAGGTTGTACTCTGGCACCGAAACAGTCGTAGTAAACAAGGTTAATTTTAGGTAATTCCAGCTCTTTAAGATCAAAAAAGTCGCAGTGATATTTTGTGAAAAAGAAGTTGGGCAGCAATTCTGTGGTTTTGTTCCATTCACACTGGTGTAATTTGCGGTTGTATTCATTCATATTTGGTTCATCAAAAAATGTATCATAACCCAATTCCTTAACTTCACCTTCATTTACGGGGTATTTTTCAATGGTATAATAATGAATAACATGATTTTTATCAGTTTTCAAAAATTCATCAATTGTTACTAAAACATTAAGTCCGGTGCCAAAACCGAGTTCTAAAATATTAATTTCATAATTATTTAGGCGTTTTAATCCATGATCTATAAATACATGTCTTGCTTCCTGCAATGCGCCGTGATGGGAATGGTAGTTTTCGTTTAAATTGCTGATATGTAATGTTTTGCTTCCGTCAGAAGTGGTTTTAATCGCTCTTTGCATTTCAATTTTTTTCAAAATTAATTTAAAATTTTGATATTTAAAAAATTATGTTAAATTTGTAGAACATCAAAAAAAATTTTTAATATGATAATTCAAAAATCTACCAATCCGAGAATTTCAACTTTTGATCCTGAGAATTTTTCGTTTGGAAATACTTTTATCGACCACATGATTATCTGTGAATATGAAAACGGAAAATGGGGTGATGTAAAACTTGTACCTTACGGTCAGTTGCCGTTTTCACCTGCGATGATGGGCGTAAATTACGGACAGGCTTGTTTCGAGGGTATGAAAGCTTATAGGGATAAAGACGGGCAGGTTTTTCTTTTCCGTCCGGAGAAGAATTTTGCAAGAATCAATAAATCAGCGTCGCGTTTAGCAATGCCGGAGGTGACTGAAGAAATGTTTATTGACGGTTTGAAAGCTTTGGTAGATATCGACAGAGCATGGATTCCACAGGGTGAAGGGATGTCGCTTTACATTCGTCCGTTGATTTTCGCTACGGAAGAAGCATTGAAAGCAAGAGTAGCTAATAAATATATGTTTGCTATTGTGGCAACTCCGGCAAAAAGTTATTACTCAGAGCCCGTTTCTGTGTTGATTTCAGATTTTTATTCGAGAGCCGCAAGTGGAGGTGTAGGTTCTGCTAAAGCAGCCGGAAACTATGCAGCGTCTTTTTATCCAACACAGTTGGCGATAGAGCAGGGTTACGAGCAGATTATCTGGACCGATGATGCTACTCACGAATATTTTGAAGAAAGTGGTACGATGAACGTTTTTGTAAGAATTAACGATACCATTTATACGCCGCCAACATCTGAAAAAATTCTTGATGGGGTTACCCGTGACAGTTTTATTCAGCTGGCAAAAAGACGAGGAATTGAAGTGAAAATTGAACCGGTAGCAGTGAAAACTGTAATTGCAGCACAGAAAAACGGAACTTTAAAAGAAGTTTGGGGCGTGGGAACTGCTGTTGTAACCACCGTTTTCAAGGCTTTAGGTTATAACGGAGAAAAACTGCAGCTTCCAAGTCTTTCGCTCGAAGAAAGTTTTGCTTTAACCTTGCAGAAAGATCTTGTAGATATTCAAACCAATAAAGTTGAAGATCCTTTCGGATGGAGAGTTTTGGTAGAAAAAAATATTTTGGAAACTGCATAAGCTTCCATTAAAAATCATTTAAAAACCGGGAAAAATCTTATCCCGGTTTTTTCTTTTGAGCATATGGAGCGAATTCCTTATTTTCGCAAAGTATTTATGCAAAAACTCATTTTCATATCTTTTCTGTTCCTTATTGGGTGCGTGCAAAACCAACAGGTGCACCCACCGGTTGGGGGTATTCTCAGTGAAAAGGATTTAAACACATCCAAAAACAGGGCAAAAAATCTGAATCAGGTAGAGAGAACACAAATTCAGGAATGGATAATTAGTCAGCAGCAGAAATATTATCCCATGAGTTTGAACTATTGGGTAAATATTGAGAATCTTCAGCAAAATAGAAGAAAGCCTGATGGCGAAATCATTTCTTACGAATATGATATTTATGATTTCGATTGGGTGAAACTTTATGCCAAGCCAAAGAAAAACGTAAATGTACAGTTTGGCCGTTTCGAAGAACTGAAAGCCGTAGAAGATGTGCTGCGGTATATGGATAAAAATCAGGAAGCGATAATACTCGTGCCTTCAGTATTGGCTTTCGGCACTTATGGTGATAACGATAAAATCCCGAATGATATGCCTTTGATTGTCAAAATTAAAGTACTTTAAAATAAAATTAATGCTAAAGAAAAATTTTTTAATCGCAATAGCAGCAATTTCGCTGTCGAGTTGCACTCCAATTTATAAAAAAATGAACGTAGACAAAGAAACTTACGAAGGTTTGAAAGATGGCCTTTATGCAAATTTCCAGACTTCCAAAGGAAATATGATTGTGAAATTCGAAGACAAAAAAGCACCGGTAACCGTTGCTAATTTCGTCGGTTTGGCAGAAGGAAAAATTGAAAATAAAGCAAAAGCTAAAGGAGTTCCTTATTATGACGGAACGATTTTTCACAGAGTGATTAAAGATTTCATGATTCAGGGAGGCGATCCGAAAGGAACCGGCATGGGAGATCCGGGATACAAATTTGATGATGAAAAAAATGATCTTCAACACAGTGGAAAAGGAATCCTTTCAATGGCGAACTCCGGACCGAACACCAATGGTTCTCAGTTCTTCATCACTGAGGTGGCGACTCCTTGGTTAGATGGCAGACATACCATTTTCGGAGAAGTTGTTAATGGAAAAGAGGTGATCGATTCTATCGCAAATGTTGAAAAAGGACCTCAGGATAAGCCTAAAACCGATATTGTTTTAGAAAAAGTATCAGTATTCACTAAAGGTGACGAATATAAAAACTACGATGCTGCTGCCATCTTCAATGAAGGAAAAGGAAAGATCCAGGAAAACAACAAAGCAGCAACGGCAAAAATTGAAGCTGACAAGAAGAAAAAGGCTGAAGAATTTGCAGCAAACCAGCAAAAATTAGTTGATGATTTAAAAGCCGGAATGCAGGTAACACCTTCAGGACTGTATTATAAAATCACCAAAACTACGGATGGCATTGCTCCACAACGGGGTGACGAGGTAGCGGTACATTATGCAGGTAAACTTGTTGACGGAACAGAATTCGATTCTTCATTCAAAAGAAATCAGCCAATCGATATCCCAATCGGAGTTGGTCAGGTAATTAAAGGCTGGGATGAAGGAATCATGCTTCTGAAAGAAGGAGAAACTGCTACTTTATTGATTCCATCTGACCTGGGTTACGGATCAGCAGGTGCAGGCGGAGTTATTCCACCAAACGCATGGTTGATTTTCGATGTAGAATTGGTAAGCGTTAAAAGTAATTCTACAAGATAAATTTAACTTATTCTTCAAATAAAAAGAACACTCCATGAATTTGGAGTATTTTTATTTTATCCATACAATAGTTTTTATAAATTCTTTTGTTGATGATTCCCCCTCTTTTATTTCCCTTTTTAGTACACAAAAAAAGCTGAGATTTAGCATTATGCCAAGGATGCCCTACACACAGTCTTGGTTTGGTAAAGGAATAATTGATAGACGGCATCGATTAGTACGTTTTTCATGAATTGTAATATACAACAAAATAATTTATTAAAAAAAGGTGTTTTAACGGTATTTTATTCTATCCCTTAGTGGTAATTTTAATATCGTAAAAAACACACATGATGAGAAAAAAATTTATTTTAGGAATGTCGTTAATCCTATTTACGATTTCACACGCGCAGGTGGGAATTAATACCGCCACTCCGAATGGAGCTACAGTAATGGATATCAGTTCAAATGAAAAAGGAATCTTTATACCACGGCTGAGCGATACGGAGCGAAATACCAAACTTGCAGACAATGATCCTCTTACCGTACCTCCTGCAGGAGTGGTGAATGCAAATTTGAGTACTGGTACTTTAATTTATAACACTTCATCAGACCGGTTTGAGTTCTGGGATGGATTTGTTTGGAGACAACTGTTTGTCGCTACCAGTTCTGCAGCGGGTAATGATGGCGTGGTAAAAGTTGAATCCGGCGCAGGTGGGGTAAAACCAACCGTAAACCTTAGTGCTAGCGGAAATACCTACGGAACTCCCCAACAAATTTTGTACACTACACCGCTTACTTTTGCGCCTTCGCCTACAACCAGCTGGCCGGAAACAACGGTGCCTTATCCCGGGAACACATCAAACATCTACACAGGCACTACACCGGCAACCCAACGTTGGAGAGAAAATCTTATCATGGGACAGGTGCATGTCTGGAGAATAATGGCTACTGTAACTGCGGGATCCAATTCCTCAGGATCTGTATTGGCTACTTTCAAAAATCCTGATTCGGGTTTTGAAATTAATGCAATTGCCCTGGTACCTTCAGGCTCAAGTGGAGTACCTAAAGTAGTGACGTTCTACTTTTACACCATCGCAGATCAGTTAAGTATCCCCGAAGAAGGAAAAGGCTATCAGTTATGGATGACTGCCGATCAAACGGCTAATGTACGTGTAGACTCCGTGACCAGGGTATCATTATTTAAAGACTAATGCATAAACAGAATAAAGGGTAAAATCTAAAACCTGAGACCTAAAACACAAATTTTGAGAAGAAAAGGAGATGCGCTAAAATGCATCTTCTTTTTTTATACCACTTTTTCGCCGCAGATTTTGCAATAACGCGAATCATCATCAATATCCTCATTCCCGCACCGGTCACAAACTTTCTCCAGATTTTGGCGTTTGTTGCGCATTTCTGCGGTTACAATTCCTGTCGGCACAGCAATGATAGAATAACCGGCAAGCATTAGAAGAACTGAAAGGAATTTACCGAGTGGTGTACCCGGCGAAACATCACCATAACCCACTGTTGTTACAGTCACTACCGCCCAGTAAATACTTTGTGGAATGCTTTCAAAGCCTTCCCGATGACCTTCCACCATAAACATCAGCGAACCCACGATTACACAGAATATTACCAGAAACAGGAGAAATATATATATCTTTCTGGAACTGTGTTTCAGAGCTCTTACGATGAAATAACCATCGTTCATGAAATCCAGAAGATTGAAAATTCTGAAAACCCTCAGCATTCTCAGCATTCTTAAAATCAAAAAGTACTTTGTAATGGGGAAAAACAGACTCAGGTAAAAAGGAAGGATTGCCAGAAAATCGATGATTCCAAAAAAACTGAAGATATATGCTTTCTTATTTTTAATGGTAAGAACTCGTAACACATATTCAACCGTAAAAAATGCAGTGATGATGATTTCAAGAATTACAAAAACAAGATGGAGCTTAGCATCGAAAATCTTTACACTTTCCATCATGACGATGAAGGTGCTTAATAAGATAAGAACCAAAAGAACAAGGTCGAAGAGCTTACCAAGTTTGGTATCCGAAAGAAAAATAATACGGTAAACCTGACGTTTCCATTTCGTGCGTTCGGATATAAAGTTATGTTCCTTTTCCATAGGTGTAATTCAAAATTAAATGTAAGAAATAATTCTTACTTTCGCTACAAACTTAAGAAAATGACAGTAAAGGAAGTGGTTTCTGAAATAGAAAAAAAAATCGCTCTAAAACAGGCAGAAGATTTTGATAATGTTGGATTATTGTGCGGTAATCTGCAGCGTAATGTTACCGGAATACTTGTTTGTCATGACGCTTTGGAACAAGTCATCGACGAAGCTGTTTCCAAAAAAGTAAATTTTATTGTCACCTTTCATCCCATTATTTTTTCAGGTTTAAAGTCAATTACAGGAAAAAACTATGTAGAACGGGCAGTTTTAAAAGCGATGGAGAATAAAATTGCAATTTATGCGATTCATACAGCTTTTGACAATGATTATTTTGGAGTTAATTCCAGGATTTGCGAGGAATTAGGTCTTCAGAATCAGAAGATTTTAATGCCAAAAACCCAAAACCTTAGAAAGCTGGAAGTATACGTTCCGAATAATTATACAGAAGCCGTTAAAAACGCCCTCTTTAAAGCTGGCGCAGGAAATATAGGATTTTATGATGAGTGCAGTTTTACGGTTCAGGGAAAAGGAACGTTCAGACCAGTTGAAGGTTCAAATCCATTTTCCGGAAGCCAAAATATCCGTGAAAATGATGAAGAGCAGATGGTTTCTGTAATTTTTGAATACTATAAACAGCATCAAATTATAGCTGCCTTGAAGAATGCGCATCCTTACGAGGAAGTCGCTTACCAAATCATCACACTCGAAAACGAAAATCAATATTCCGGATTAGGAAGATTTGGTGACCTTGAAAAAGAAATGGATGAGACTGATTTCCTTAAGTTTGTAAAAGAAAAATTCAGTTTAAAGATGATTCGTCACTCTCAGCTTAACAACAAAAAAATAAAAAGGGTAGGTGTTTTAGGCGGAAGTGGTGCAAGTGGCATAAAAGCCGCGCTTTCGCAGAACTGTGATGCGTATTTAACGGGAGATGTAAAATATCATGAATTTTTTCAGAATGAAGGCAAAATGCTGATTTGCGACATCGGTCATTTTGAGTCTGAACAATTTGTAACCCAACAATTAATTGAGATTTTATCGGAAATTTTTCCTAAATTTGCAGTCTCAAAATCTGTTGAGAATACAAATCCTGTAAATTATTTTTTATAAAAATATGGCTAAAAAAACTGTAGAAATCTCTGTTGAAGATAAGTTAAGGGCACTTTATGACCTGCAAATCATCGATTCAAGATTAGATGAAATCCGCAATACAAGAGGTGAATTACCAATTGAAGTTGAGGATCTGGAGATTGAAATCGAAGGTCTGGAGAAAAGAGCTGATAAATTTCAGAACGAAATAAAAGAACAGAATGATGAAATCAATACAAAAAATGAAGTCATCAATCATGCGAAAACCCTGATCGACAAATATAAAGCTCAGCAGGAAACGGTAAGAAACAATAAAGAATTTGAAGCCTTAGGAAAAGAAATAGAATTCCAGGAGCTTGAAATTCAGCTGGCTGAAAAAAGAATTAAGGAATTTGGAGCGAAAATTGCGCATAAAAATGAGACTTTTGAAGAGTTGAATAATAAAATCGAAGAACTTAAAAATCACCTGAAATTCAAAAAAGAAGAACTGGAAAGTCTGGTTGCTGAAACCCAGAAAGAAGAAGATTTTTTAGTTGAAAAATCGCAGGAATTTGCAAAAAATATCGACGAAAGATTGCTGGCTTCTTATCAAAGAATCCGTACCAATTCACCAACAGGGCTTGCTGTTGTAGGTTTGGAGAGAGGTGCGCCAAAAGGATCTTTCTTTACACTTCCTCCACAAAAGCAGATGGAAATTGCGCAGAGAAAAAAAATTATCATTGATGAACACAGCGGAAAAATCCTGGTTGATGATGATTTGGTAAACGAAGAAAACGAAAAAATGAAAGACATTATTAAATTTTAATAATTTTTCATAATAATAACAAAGGTTCGAAAATTTTCGAACCTTTCTTATTTTGTAGTTGTGTGTATAATTTATTCAATAACCGCTTCTTCCAGACAAACTTTTATCCTGTTCATGGCGTCTTTAAGCTCTTTTTCAGAAGCTGCATAAGAAAAACGGATACAGTTTGCATTTCCGAAAGAAACGCCGCCCACCGTTCCTACATAAGCGTTTTCAAGCAGAAACATCGCAAAATCATCGGCGTCTTTTATTTCAGTTCCGTTTAAAGTTTTACCGATATAGAAAGAAATATCCGGAAAGAAATAAAACGCTGCTTCAGGATAATTCACCTTGAATCCGGGAATTTCTTTCATCAGATGATAAACGATCTCTCTTCTTTTTTTAAATTCATCAATCATATAACGGTATTCCGAAGGATCTGTTTTCAGCGCAGTTACCGACGCTTTCTGTGCCATGGTATTGGCGCCGCTCGTCATTTGTCCCTGAATTTTTTCGCAGCCTTTCGCGAGCCATGTTGGGCACGCAGAGTAGCCTATTCGCCAGCCTGTCATTGCGAACGCTTTCGACATTCCGTTGATAACGGCGGTTTGCTCATAGACCTGCGGGAATTCAGCAATTGAGGTATGTTTCCCGTCGTAATTTATAAATTCATAAATCTCATCAGAAATAATGGTGATTTGCGGATATCTGGCAATCACATTCGCGATTTTTTCCAGTTCTTCATACGTATAAACACTTCCCGACGGGTTACACGGCGAACTGTAAAGTAATACTTTAGTTTTTGGCGTAATTGCTTTTTCGAGCTGTTCGGCGGTAATCTTAAATTCAGTTTCAATTGATGTTTCCACAAAAACCGAAGTTCCGCCCATCATTTTCACCATTTCATCATAGCTCACCCAATAGGGAGCCGGCAGAATCACTTCATCCCCGTCATTAAGGACCGACGCTAAAACATTTAAAATAGACTGCTTTGCACCATTGGATACGCAAATTTGAGAAGGAAGATAATCGAGATTGTTATCGCGCTTCAGTTTGTCACAAATGGCCTGCCTTAAATCAAGAAATCCCGGAACAGGAGAGTAGTGGCTGAAATTGTTATTGATTGCCTCAAAAGCTGCTTCTTTAATGTTTGTCGGAACATCAAAATCGGGTTCTCCAAGTGTTAAACTTATAACATCCAGTCCGTTGGCTTTCATTTCCCGAACTTTGTTACTCATTACAAAAGTCTGCGAAAAGCTCATTCTGTTAAGCCTTTCAGAGTGTTTTTCCATAATCATTCTTAAATCTCTCAAAGATAATTTTTTTCTGCAAAGTTCTGAACTTGTTTTTTTAAATTTGTGGAAATTATATTTAAATGCCTGCTGAACTTATAGAAAAGTATTTCCCGAACCTTACCGAACAACAGAAAGAACAGTTTAGTAAACTGGAAGAACTCTACGGAGAATGGAATGAAAAAATAAATGTGATTTCCCGCAAAGATATGGATTCGCTTTACGACAAACATATTCTGCATTCTCTCGGAATCGCTAAAGTGATGGAATTTGCTCCGAACACAAAAGTTCTTGATATTGGAACTGGCGGTGGTTTCCCGGGAATTCCGCTGGCTATTTTGTTTCCGGATTCGCATTTTACGCTGATCGATTCCATTGGTAAAAAAATCACAGTTGTAAAAGAAGTTTCGCAGGCAATCGGATTAAAAAACGTGACCGCAGTTCATGGCAGAGCTGAAAATTTAAAAGAAAAATTCCATTTTGTTGTAAGCAGAGCGGTAACACAGATGCCTGTTTTCCTCCGCTGGTTAAAGGGAAAATTCGAAAAAGAACAGTTCAATCCGAAACACAACGGCGTTCTTTATTTAAAAGGTGGCGATTTATCTGAAGAACTCGCCGGAATGAAAGCGGAAATTTTTGAACTGAATAAATTTTTTGATAGTGAGTTTTTCGAAACCAAAAAAGTGGTATATTTATCTAAAGGAAATTTTAATTCGTAAGTCATTAGATCAAAGTAAATGTTGATATTATTTAACTAATATATTTCACTTTTATGAAAACAATATTCAAATCTATTTTTGCTTCTGTTTTAATTTTCAGTTTGGCAAGTTGCAACGACCGTTTGGAAGGTGATGAGATTTTAAGTACAGAACCAATGAAAATTGACAGTGTAAAAATCGCGCAGGATACCATGGATATTTATACTACGCAAACGATAAAAACCTATTCACTATTCAGTACGCAGTGCGAAGGATTTTATGGATATGATTATCAGCACGTGGCACCGTTGGAGCGTAAAGTAATATCATATAAATTTAAAACTTCAGCCAGCTGTGGTGAAGTTGCGACAAGAGTTTCACAGATCAATTTCAGGCCACAACAAACCGGAACTTATGTTTTCAGATTCTGGAACGGCAAAGATACAGCCGGTGCAAATATCTGGATCGAAAAAAATATTGTGGTTCAATAATTAAACTTCAAAATATAGAAGAAACATCAGAATTATTTTATTTCTGATGTTTTTTTATGAAATTATGCTTATTTTTCATCTTTGCATTCTTTATGAAATTTCTCAATAAAATCATCAACGAACTGTTGTCCCAAACTTCGGATCTCTCACAATTCAATATTGTTCTTCCCGGAAAAAGACCTATTGTTTTCATCAAAAAAATACTGAAAGAAAAGCAATATTCCGGCTTTTTGCCAAACTTTTTCACAGTGGAAGATTTAATACGTGACCTTTCCGGCAAACAGCATCTGCAGGGAATTTCGCTATGGCTTTTCGCATTCGAAATCTACCGCGAGATTCAGCCTTCTGAAGATTTTGCTTCTTTTCTTAAATGGTTTCCAACGCTGCTGAAGGATTGGGATGATATCCTGAAATTTTCAGAAAGCGATGAGCAGGTTTTGGTCTATATGTTCGATGAAGAACGCATCAAAAACTGGTCTGAAAACCTTGGCGAATCAGAAGACAACCCGAGAAGAAAGTTCCTGAATTTCTGGCAGAAGATGAACGTTTTTCTTCCGATCCTAAAAAAGAAACTTACAGAAAAAAACTGGGCAACTTCAGGCATGATTCATGAAACAGCAAAAAGAAAAATTCCAGATTTTGCCCAGAAAACTGATCAGAAATTCGTTTTCTGTGGTTTTAATGCATTTACGCCGGTCGAGGAACAACTGGTAAAAAGTCTGCTTCAGTGGGATAAAGCGCAGTGTTTCTTTCAGGCTGATGACTATTACATGAATGATGAACGCCAGGAAGCTGGCAAATTTCTTCGCAGCCATAAAACCTGGAAAGAATTTAATGAAAGTCGCCCGTTCCAATGGGTTGAAAACGATTTTGCACAGGAAAAACGCATTAAAGTTTATGAGGTTTCCGGAAATATTACACAGGCCAAAGTACTTCCCGAAATTTTTAAAGAAATAAAACCTGAAGACCTGTCGAAAACTGCAGTCGTTTTGCTCGACGAAAACTTGCTTCCGGCAACTTTAGATGCAATCAGCGCTGTGGAATATCTTAATATTACCATGGGTTTTCCGCTGAAGAATCTTGCTTTCAGTAATGCGATTAAAAAACTGTTTTATTTTCAGAAACAGCTTGAGCAAAAGGATTCTTCCTATTATTACAATGATGTGCTTGCGGTACTGGAGGAACTTCCGAATGATGAATCCGACAGAGAAATTATCGCTGCTTTCAAAACTACAATCGAAGAGCGAAACATTGTCTATATTTCTAAAAAACAGTTTGGGGAATTGCTTTCAGAACTTTCTTATTTCAAACTTTTTCAGAAGCCCGGTTCTGTTAACGAATTCCTGGATTTGCTCATCAATTACTGTTACGTATTGAAATTCAGACCGCTGGATGATATTCTCTACGAAAATATTGCGCATTTCGAAAAGAGTTTTAAAATCATTAAAAATCAGCTTTCACCTTACAATTTTCAGATAAACATGGACACCCTGGAGGTGCTGATCAATCAGTTGGTAAATTCCGAAGCGATTGATTTTCAGGGCGAGCCGTTGGCAGGTTTACAGGTGATGGGACTTTTGGAAACAAGGCTCTTGAACTTCGAAAATATTATTTTGCTCTCTGCGAACGAAGGAAAATTGCCACTCGGAAATTCACAGAATACCTATCTACCGTTTGATATCAGGAAACATTTCGGTTTGCATACTTTTTTAGAAAACGATGGGATTTATGCCTATCATTTTTACCGCTTAATTCAGGATTCGAAGAATGTTCATCTACTTTTCAACGCCTTGGGTTCAGGGGTGAATACTGGGGAAAAAAGCCGGTTTATTACGCAAATGGAGATTGAAGACAGCCATCACGAGATTGAAAATATTATCATCGAAAATTCTTCAGATCCGATTCGCCAGGAACCGATCCATATTGAAAAAACCCCAAAAGTCCTTGAAAAACTGAATGAGTGGAAAAAGAAAATTTCGGCTTCGCATCTTACCTCTTATATTTATAATCCTGTAGATTTTTATCTCACCAAAATTCTCAATACAAGAGAAACCAGTGAAATTGAAGAAGAACTTTCGCAGCGCAGTTACGGTAATCTCGTGCATTATTCGCTTCAAGATATTTATGAAAAATTTATCGGTAAAGAATTAACTGTAAGTGATTTAGAGATTTCTAATGAAGTGATAATTGATGTAATTAACCGCGCGATAGAAAAGCTGAAACACCAAACTGAATTTTACGAAAAAGGGATGAATTTCATTCATAAATCTATTGCAGAAAGGGTAGTACGCAGTGTAATTGATTACGACAGGAATTTGTTGGAACAGGGCAACTCGCTTGAAATTTTAAGCGTTGAAGGAAACTTTGAAGGTGTGCAGTTTTTCCTTGATAGTGAAAAAACGGATCCCGTTTATTTTTACGGATTTATTGACCGTGTTGACCGCCTTAACGGAAATCTCAGGATTATTGATTTTAAAACGGCGAAAACTAAAAATCTTTCGCTCTCAGTTCCGAAAAAGCCTGAAGACGAAGAAAAACTTGAAAAATTATTCTTCAGAGATGATTGTAAGCAGGCGATGCAGCTTTGTGTGTACGCTTATTCGGTTTTAAATGAAGAAAAATATCCGGATAATTTTCTGCAATGTGGAATCTGGAGTTTTGCTGAAGTGAACAAAGGTGTGCAGAATCTTCATCTTTTTGGAGAAAAAGAAATCTCGCGAGCGCTTTTAGAAACTCCGATGAAATCAATAAAAAATGTAATTCTCGACATTCTAAATCCAGAATTTGAGTTCGTTGAAACAGTGAAAGAAACCTGGGGTAACTAACCAAAAAGCCTTCAGATTCCTGAAGGCTTTTTGTATTGTAAAGAAATATTTTCTATCCGAAAGCGTTGATTCCTGTAACATCCATGCCAGTGATCAGCAAATGGATATCGTGCGTACCTTCATAAGTAATAACCGATTCCAAATTCGCCGCATGACGCATCATTGGGAATTCGCCCATGATTCCCATTCCGCCCAGCATTTGTCGGGATTCTCTGGCAATATCAATCGCCATTTTCACATTGTTTCTTTTCGCCATTGAAATTTGTGCCGGGCTTGCTTTATGCGCATTTTTTAGGTTTCCTAACTGAAGGCAAAGTAGCTGTGCTTTGGTAATTTCTGTTAAGAATTCGGCAATTTTTTTCTGCTGTAACTGGAATGAAGCAATAGGTTTTCCGAACTGTTTTCTTTCTTTGGAATACTGAAGTGCGGTGCAGTAACAGTCGATTGCAGCTCCGATTACGCCCCACGAAATTCCGTAACGCGCAGAATTTAAACAGGAGAGCGGACCTTTTAATCCCACCACTTTAGGTAATAAATTTTCTTTAGGAACTTCTACATTGTTGAACACCAGCTCACCGGTTTTTGAAGCCCGAAGGCTCCATTTATTATGAGTTTCGGGAGTTGTAAAGCCTTCGAAGGCACGTTCAACAATCAATCCCTGAACTTTTCCTTCTTCATTTTTTGCCCAAACCACTGCAATATCGCAAAGCGGCGCGTTGGTAATCCACATTTTTGCACCGTTCAGTAAAAAATGGTCACCTTTATCTTCGAAATGAGTCTCCATAGAACCTGGATCTGAACCGTGATTAGGTTCGGTAAGACCGAATGCCCCGATCATTTCTCCTGAAGCCAGGTGTGGTAAATATTTATGTTTTTGTTCCTCAGAACCATATTCGTTAATCGGGAACATTACCAGTGAACTTTGTACAGAAGCGGCAGAACGAACTGCAGAATCACCTCTTTCGAGTTCCTGCATGATAATCCCGTAGGAAATCTGATCGAGTCCGGCGCCGCCGTATTCTTCAGGAATATACGGTCCAAGGGCACCGATTTTCCCCAATTCCTTCATTAGATTAGGAATATCGGTATGATTTTGTGCTGCCTCATCTATTTTCGGCATCACAAAACTTTCAACCCAATCTCTCACGGATTGCCGGATTAATTTGTGTTCATCAGTCAAAAGATCATCCATTAAATAATAATCCGGAATGGTTGTAAGCGGGTAGTATGACATAATTTTTAGTTTTGCCTAAATTAGGATTTTTCGCAAAGGTGAGGAAATCTTTCGGCAAAAAATAAGCGGTTTAATATTTATTTTTTGTCGGCAAACTTGTAGAGATACGGTGCTTTGTTGGCAGAGCCATCGAAAAATTTCTCGAGTCGTTCCAATGAATTAAGGGCCAGAATTTTACGCTGAAAATTATTTCTGCGGAATTTTTCATCAAGTACAGTTTCATACACGGTTTGGAGTTCCTTCATGGTAAATTTTTCGGGCAGGAGATTACTGGCAACAATTTGGGTGTCGATATTTTTCCGGATATGCTCTAAACCGCAGTTGATAATTCTTTCGTGATCGAAAGCCATTTTCGGAAGTTTATTTACTTCGAACCATGCGCATGTTTCGTTGAAAGCATCGGGAAAAGTATCGACCAATGAAAAATCGATGAGACTGCAGTATCCTACCGTGATAAAACGCTGAAAAATCCAGTGATCTGGCGGAACGTCAATGTTTTTATTCTTCAGTAGAATCTGGTGAACATTATTCTCCGTTCGGTTTTTGCGGCCGAAAGTGTGAAACTGTTCTAAAAAAATATCCGAGAGGTGAGTTCGTTCATAAAGCACACGGCAAGCAGCTTCGCGAAGATCTTCATCATTAAAGACAAATCCGCCCGGCAAAGACCAAAGATCTAAATCGTGATATTTTAGCAATAAAACTTTCAGAATATCGTGATGAAATCCAAAGATTACACAATCCACCGAAATATGTTCTACAAAGTCTCTGGTATCGATGAGCTCCTGTAAATTCTGTTTGTTTTTTGAGTCGTCTACTTTCATATATAACAAAACTAGTAATTATTTTCTTTTTTTGAGACATAAGACCTGAAATAAATAAAACTTAACAATAATAAAACAATGACAGCTCCCGAAATAAAGAGCGCGTAATATCCACCGTACTCAAACTGAAATACATACGACATAATAACGGACCCGACAGAACTTCCCAATGACGAAAAAATTACAATAAGACTTGTAAAAAGATGTATTTCTGCCTTACGGATGTGGTTAATCGTTTGAGAACTGATGACAGGATAAAGTGGTGAAAGAAATAACCCTATCAATGGGAAAATAAAGAGTGTAATCTGCAGATAACCATTTGTAACCAGCGTTTGGAATAAGAAAAGCATCAGAAGAATGGCTATGGTACAGCCAATAAAATATCTTGCCAAAGAAAAATGCTGAATAATTCGTGCAGTTACAATTCTTCCGATGTAAGAAAAAAGTGCTAGAAACGCCGAGGCCTGCAGGGCAAAAAAAGAATTTACATTCAGATGTTTTTTGTAGAAAGAGGGGAGCCAGGAATTAAAATTCTGCTCAATAAACACAATAGAAAAAATAATAAGAAAGAAGAGAAAATATTTGCGGTTGAAGAATCCTGTAATTTCACTAAAAGAAAATATCTGTGAATGCTCAGCATCCGCTAAGACTCCTGTCTTCATCAGCAGAAAAACATTGGCCAAAGCTAATAAAGAAATAATCCAGAATCCGAACTTCCAGTATTCTGAATATGGGCTGGAGATAAGCCAGCCAAAACCAATATTTACTACAAATATTCCGATCATAAACGAGGCTTCCACACTGCTCATGACTTTCGCAAGAGGAATCTCCTGTAAAATATTGTTTCTTAAAATACCGTAAACCGAAATTTTAGCCACCGAAAAGCTGATTCCCATAATTGCGAACCAAAGTTTAAAAAACCAGAAACCTCCTACAAACGGCAGTAAAATACAACAAATGGCTACAATTAAAAGTGAAAAAATTAAAGAAGTTTTGCTGCCGAAACGGTTGATAAAAGTTGCGGCGAACAGCGAGAAAATCGCTATCGGTAAATCCTTAAAAGCCTCGAGAAATCCCAGATTAGTATAAGAAATATTCGTTGCTGAGAGTTGCAGAATAATCACTCCCATACAGTTCAGAACCATAGAGAAGATCAGAAAACTGATTTTAAGAGGAAGTGCAATCCTAGAGTAATTCTGAATCATCTTTAAAAAAACAGATTTTTTATTGCTGAGTTAATATTTGGGGAAGAAAAATTAGCTTCCTGAAACTAATTTTTAACAAAAATTAAGTATTTAAAGCCTCAAAAATAGGAGAAAAATTGAAATAAATTAAAAAAATAATTATTGTATTAAAAAAAAGTTTACATTTATTGTCTCAAATTGAGATAACAAAAACTATATAAAATGAATTTAAATTATTCTAAAAGTCTCGGATTAATCGCCGTTCTTTATTTCACTGTTGGAGTTAACGCTCAGGTTACAGATTCCTTGAAAGAAAAGAAAATTGAAGAAGTAGTGGTGATTGGGTATGGATCTGTAAAAAAGAAAAATGCCACCAGTGCTATTGAGAACATTAAAGCTGATGTTTTTGAGAATCGCCCGATTTACAATGTTGGACAGGCCTTACAGGGAAATGCTGCCGGCGTAAATGTAATTCAGAACTCCGGTAAACCCGGCCAGTCTTTGAATGTAAAAATTCGTGGTAACAACTCCATTTCCTCTGGTGTAAATCCGCTTTACGTGGTTGATGGAATACAAACTAATGACATTAGTGGTATTAATCCGGATGATATTGTGGATTTAACGATTCTTAAAGATGCTACATCTGCCGCTATTTATGGAATCAACGGTTCTTCAGGAGTTGTTATTATTACTACCAAAAGAGCAAAAAACGACAAGCCGCAACTTAATTTCAACGCGTATTGGGGTGTTTCAAAGGCCGCTAATAACGTAGATGTATTGAATCCGGAACAGTATAGAGCTTTGATGAACGAAATTAATCCTGCGTATGTGGCTACTATAGACAATCCAAGATATGCAGGAATTAATACCGACTGGAGAAGCGAAGTTTTCCGGACAGGTTTTGACCAGAATTATAACATCAATTATTCATTTGGTGATGAAAAATTGAGAACGTATACCGCTTTAGGCTATCAGGGAATTGATGGGATTGTAGATCCTTCGAGATTCGACAGGGTTTCTGCCAAAATTAATTTAGATTCTAAATTAGCGAGCTGGCTGAAAGTGCACGCCAGTTTAAATTACATCAATACAAAACTGAAAAACACAAACGATAACGCTGCTGGAGCAAGAGCAGGTGTAATTTTAAGTACGTTAACTACACCAACCTTCATGCCTGCCTACGCTAATCAGTTAAAGGTAAGAGAAACAGATGCCGACGGAAATTATATCGATGGATACAAAGACGGGCAGTTTGCCATGAATCCATTTACGGCTGGTTGGGAAAATCCCGTAGCTTTTCAGTACAGAGGGTTAGATAATACAAATACTCACAGGTTTTTATAGAATCTGGGACTTGATGTGAATCTTTTAAAAAATCTTGTGTGGAAACCCAGTGTTTCTCTCGATGTCATCGACAGTGTGAATGACAGGTTTATTGATCCTTTCAGATCTGTTTACGGCCGCCAGGAAAGAGGTACGGGAAGCCAAACCTTTAATCTTTTCCAGGACTTTAATTTTGAAAACACATTGAATTACACTATTAAGTCTGATGCTCACGACTTAAATTTATTGGGAGGTTTTCAGTTGCATGAACGAAATGTACAAGGGCAATATTATTGGGGTAACCGCTTCCCACAGGATTTAAGAGAATTTGTTTACGAACTTTCCGAAAATCCAAATGAAATCTTCAGAAAAGAAATTTTAAGAGAACTTTCTTATTTCGGAAGAGCCTTGTATACGCTGAATGGCAAATATACAGTAATGGGGGTATTTCGCTACAACGGCAGTTCTGCTCTTGCTGATGATAAGAAATGGGGATTCTTCCCTGGAGTTTCTGCTTCCTGGAATGTTGCTAACGAAGATTTCCTTGCAGACAGTAAAGTAATTTCTGAATTAAAAATTAGAGGAGGCTGGGGTAAAACAGGTAACGCCTCAGGAATCCCTCCTTATGCGCATTACAATCTTGAGAGACTGAACCAAGCTGGCGAAAACGGTACCTGGTCTACTTACCAGTGGAGTAGTGATATCGGTTGGGAAGTTACCACAGATACCAATTTCGGTCTCGATTTAGGCTTTGTTAACAACCGAATCAGATTAACTGCTGATATTTATAAAAGAACTACAGATGATCTCATTATGCCGATTAAAATGGGACAAATCGGCAATATTCTGAGAAATGTAGGTTCAATGGAAAATAAAGGTCTGGAGCTTACCTTAAATACCATCAACATTAAGCGGGACGATTTTACCTGGAATACGAATTTTAATATTTCGTTTAACAAAAGTAATATCAACAGCTTAGCTTATATGCCGAATATCGACAGGATTGGTATTGAGGGAATGGGTGATTTGGTTCGTTTTTCTGCAGGCCAGCCCATAGGCTCTTTCTTTGGCTATCAAATGGAAGGGGTAAATCCTCAAACGGGAGATATTGTATACAAAGATCTTGATGGAAACGGTGAATTCAATACCGCCGACAGAACTTTCATCGGTGATCCGAACCCGGATTTCACTTTCGGTTTTACAAATAATTTCACCTACAAAAACTGGTACATGGACGTACAGATTACCGGTTCTCAAGGAAACGATATCTACAACGCATCAAGGTTTGAGCTAGAATTGATGAATGATTTCAAAAACCAGTCTACAGTTGTTTTAAACAGGTGGACGACGCCGGGACAGATTACAAATGTTCCAAGAGCAAATTCCTCTTCAGCGATGGTAATTTCAGACCGCTTTATCGAAGACGGATCATTTATCAAACTGAAAGCGGCCACACTGGGGTACAACTTCAATAATCCTTTTAAAGGTCTTAATAAACTAAATGTATATGTTACCGGACAAAATCTGGTGACATGGACCGATTATTCAGGTTTCGATCCGGAAGTGAATGCATTTGCTACAACAAACGGTGTTCTGGGAATCGATTACGGAACATATCCGCAAGTAAGAACAGTAATTTTAGGTCTTAAAGCTAATTTTTAATTATTAATATTTACACAATGAAACTTAATAACACCATATTTTATCTATTATTAGGAACCGGTCTTGCCTTAGGAACTACTTCCTGCTCAGATTATCTGGATACCGAACCGATAACAGACCGTGCTATAGAATTAAGTGATACGCCCTACAAAACGGCAGCTGAAGCAGAGGATTTAATGAAAACGCTTTATAACGGCTTAGGCAGCGAATACTGGCAGCTGGATTATTTTTTCAATGGTGATGCCCAGTCGGATGTTGCTTATGTAGGTGGAGACAATCCGCAGAATATTCAGCAGGCAGAATACCGCATTATGGCAACCAACAGCAATGTAAATCGCGACTGGAATTATCTGTATGGTCTGATCAACGATTGTAACAAGATCCTGAATTATGTAGATAATGTACCAGATCCCGCACTTACTGCCTCCCGGAAAGCACAAATGAAAGCCGAAGCAGCAACGATGAGAGCACTTTATTATTTCCACGCAGTTCAGCTTTGGGGTGATATTCCGTTAGTTACTAAAGCAGTCATAGGCGTTACTTCCGAAACTTTCGATGAAGTTTATGCGCAGGTTTATCCGGCAAGAAAACCGGTGAACGATGTATATGCGCTTATTCTGTCGGATCTGGAAGGAGCACTGCCAGCTTTGCCAGGTAACGCAGACAAATTTAAAGTGACTAAGGGTGCTGCTCTGGCTTTATTGGCACAGGTACACGCCACAAAACCAGTTCCTGATTACGCAAAAGTGGTCGAGTACACAGATCAACTGATGGGTCAGGGCTACAGCCTTTTACCGAATTATGATCATTTGTTCGACGGTAATCATACTGCTAATGCCGAATCTATTTTCGAAATCAACGGAAATGGCGGAAGTATTTGGTGGTGGGGTGTATTTATGTTCACCGGTGATGACTGGAAAAAATTCAACACTCCATCCAATGACCTGGTAAAAGCCTTTAATGATGAGGGAGATACCGTGAGAAAAACTTCTTCGGTAAAGTTTCAGGCAGTAGGTTGGGCCGACAGTTACTGGCCGAGCAGCAATTATCCGTTTGCTTGGAAACAGAGAGATACTAGCGGAAACCAGAATATTTACATCCTAAGATATGCGGACATGTTGTTGCTGAGAGCAGAAGCAAAAGTAAGATTGGGTGATTACACCGGAGCTGCAGCATTGGTAAACCAGGTGAGAAACAGAGCTGGATTAGGAAATATTACCATTTCAGGTCTTGAAGACGGTATCAATAAAATTTTACACGAACGTAAACTGGAGCTTGCTTTCGAAGGTCAGCGTTGGTTTGATCTTAAAAGAACCGGCAAAGCCCTGGAAATTCTGAAAAACCGTAAAGACGGGAACGGAAACATCTTAAGTTTCGCAGGAAATTTAACCCAGCAGCGTTTACTCTGGCCAATTCCACAGTCCCAGATTGATAATAATCCTAACCTTACCCAAAATCCAGGATATTAATGATGAAGATTATACAATCAAATCGTTCTTTTCTAAAAAGTGCTGCACTTAGCGGTGTGGCACTTTTTTCATTGATTTCCTGCGGGAATAGAGTGGTGACAGAAACCGAAAATTCAGGAGCAAAAAATATAGAATATTGGCTCACAAAAGGTGATGGTTCGGTAAAACTGCAGCAGCAGAATTCTCTTCAGTTTTCTACAGATAACAACAGTTTTCCAATCATTGAAATTGATGATACACAAAAATTTCAGACTGTTGACGGCTTTGGATACACCCTTACCGGTGGCAGCGTTCAGGTGATTAACACACTTTCAGCCGACAAAAGAAAAGCACTTTTAAATGAAATCTTTGGCAATTCCGGCAATTCGATTTCAGTAAGTTACTTGCGCTTAAGCATCGGTGCTTCAGATTTGGATGCCGAAGTCTTTTCTTATAACGATTTACCGGCTGGACAAACAGATTTAAATCTGGAGAAATTTTCTTTGGCAAGAGACAAAGATTTAATTGCAATG
The DNA here is from genome assembly GCF_032060305.1 of Kaistella sp. NCBI lineage: Bacteria > Pseudomonadati > Bacteroidota > Flavobacteriia > Flavobacteriales > Weeksellaceae > Kaistella > Kaistella sp. The sequence continues at coordinate 38,553 of NZ_DAMBHK010000004.1, forward strand.
CTGAAAGAAATTCTCGCCATCAATCCCAAAATTAAAATTATTGCAGCGCCCTGGTCGCCGCCAGTTTGGATGAAAGACAACGGAAGCTCAATTGGCGGAAGTTTAAAACCTGAATATTACGGAGTTTACGCTAAATATTTCGTGAAATATATTCAGGGAATGAAAAAAGAGGGAATAACAATTGACGCAATTGCACCTCAAAACGAACCTTTGCATCCCGGTAATAATCCAAGTCTTTTAATGACTTCCGAAATGCAGAAAGATTTCATTAAAAATCATTTGGGCCCGGAGTTTAAAAAAGCAGGAGTTACCACGAAAATCGTTGTGTATGATCACAATTGCAATAAGCCAGAATATGCCATCAATATTTTAAATGATCCTGAAGCACGTAAATATATAGACGGATCTGCGTTTCACCTTTACGAAGGCGATATTTCAGCTTTAAGTACGGTTCATAATGCATATCCCGACAAAAATCTTTATTTCACCGAACAGTGGACGGGTTCTAAAGGTAATTTCAAAGATGATTTAAACTGGCACATAAAAAACGTAATCATCGGCTCCATGCGGAACTGGAGTAAAATCGCCTTGGAGTGGAATCTAGCAAATGATGCCGCGTTCCAGCCGCACACACCGGGCGGATGTACTGAATGTAAAGGGGCAATTACAGTTAATTCTTCCCAGGATTTCACCAGAAATGTCGCTTATTATATTATCGGACATGCTTCGAAATTTGTACCACAGAATTCTGTTAGAATTGCTTCAACACAAACGGAGAACATTGCTACAGCAGCATTTGTAACACCTTTGGGTAAAACCGTGCTCATCGTTCAGAATGAGAGCGAAAACGCTGAAAATTTCAATCTGAAATATAAAGGAAACTCTGCCGCAGTTACAATTCCGGGAAAATCTGCAGCAACGTATATTTTTTAGAAATCCTGATTTATGAAGCAGAAAATCATCATTTTATTACTTTTTTTTGCTGTAAAATTATTTACGGCAACTGTTTCTGTACCTCATTTTTTCTCACACAATATGGTTTTGCAGCGAGATGCGAAAATTCCGGTGTGGGGATTTGCTGAGCCCAATGAGAAAGTTACGGTTACATTTAAAAATCAGCTAAAAACGGCTGTTACTGATGCTTCCGGAAACTGGAAAGTAATTTTAAATGAAGAAAAATTTGGTGGCCCGTTTGAAATGAAAATTTCAGGCAGTAACGAAATTGTTTTAAAAAATATATTAATCGGTGATGTTTGGCTCTGCAGCGGCCAAAGCAATATGGAGTGGAATCTTGCCAGAGTTGATGGTTTTCAGGATGAATTAATTCAACAGAATTTTCCTCTCATCAGACATCTTAAAGTTGAAAAAGCCATTAACACTTTACCTCAGAAAAATATTGCGCCAACGGAGTGGAAAATTGCAAACGCTTCAACGATAGGAAATTTCTCGGGTGTTGCTTATTTTTTCGCAAAGAAAATGTACCGGGAAACTAAAATTCCGATAGGATTGATTAATTCTTCCTGGGGCGGTACTAATGTGGAAACCTGGATTCCGAGAAATGGGTTTGAAAATTCGGTGGATTTTCGGGACATGATTTCAAAAATGCCGAAAATTTCTCTGGATTCTTTAACAGAATTTTCTACAGCTTCGAAAATAGCAGGTCTTCAAAAAAAGCATCAGATAAATACTTTGGATTTCAATGAAACATTTTATCTGAAGAATGATTTTGATGATACCAAACTCCCTGAAATTTACCAGCCAAAAAGATGGGAAGACCAAGGTTTTGAAGGATTAGACGGAATTGTTTGGCTCAGAAAAAAAGTGATTTTAACTCAGGAAGATCTTGGTGGAAATGCAACCCTGTTCCTTTCACAGATTGATGACGAAGACATTACTTATTTCAACGGAATACAAATCGGAACCAAGAACTCCTACAATGCAGAACGGGTTTACAGCATTCCACAAAATCTTCTGAAAGTGGGTGAAAATATAATTGTTGCAAAAATTACGGACAACGGTAGCGGCGGCGGAATTTGGGGCGAACCCGAGAAATTAAAACTCGTCACTTCAAAATCCTCAATTTCACTC
>NZ_DAMBHK010000004.1:40740-44580 GCF_032060305.1 Kaistella sp.
TTGGGGCGAACCCGAGAAATTAAAACTCGTCACTTCAAAATCCTCAATTTCACTCACCGGAAACTGGAAAATTACAGTCGAAAAAATCTTCAATAAAATCAACGAAAATGAATTTCCGTCCTTGGCTTACAATGCCATGATTGCACCAATAGTTCCGTTCAAAATCAAAGGATTTCTTTGGTATCAGGGGGAATCGAATACCGACAGAGCTGTGGAATACAACAAAAGTTTTCCTTTACTTATTAAAAATTGGAGAGAAAAATTCGGAGATGATCTTCCGTTCTATTTTGTGCAGCTTGCAACTTTTGAAACGCCTGGTAACAGTAACGAAGGAAGCGCCTGGGCCGAACTGCGCGAAGCCCAGACCAATACTCTAAAATTACAAAATACGGGCATGGTTGTAACTACAGACATCGGAAATCCAAAGGATATTCACCCCGGAAATAAAAAATCAGTAGGCGAAAGACTGGCAAATCTTGCCTTAAATAATGGCCAGGTAAGTCCGGTTTTTAAAGATTTCAAAGTTCAGAAAAATAAAATTTCGGTCGGTTTTAAACCGTCTGTAAACCTTAAAACATCAGATAATTCTGCAGAAGTTAAAGGTTTCGAAATTGCAGGAAACGATAGAATTTTTTATCCGGCTACAGCAAAAATTTTTAAAAATAGAGTAGTGGTAATTAGTGATAAGGTAAAAAATCCAGTAGCAGTAAGGTTTGGCTGGAAGGGTGATGCTTCTGAAAACAATCTTGTTACAGAAAATAATCTTCCGGTTTCACCTTTCAGAACTGATAATTTTCCTTTGTCGACAGAAAAAGTAAGATATCGGGTTAATCTTGATTAACCGAAAAACATTTAGTAAGTATAAAAAATAATGAAAATGAGAAAAACGTTGATTTCATGTTTCCTGTTGGGAACTTTCGTGAATGCCTTCAGCCAGAATTACTGGAAAAACAATACCAAAAAAACGGCAAAACTCATTGTTACCAATGCAGCAACGAAAGAAAAACTGCAGGATAAAGGTTATGTAAAATTCGAAAAATTTGCTCAGCCAAAAGAAACCGATGCGTGTATTTTTGTAGATCCCGATTTCAAATATCAGAAATTAATCGGCATCGGTGGCGCCATTACAGATGCTTCTGCAGAAACACTGTACAAAATGCCAAAAGCAAAACAGAAAGAAATTCTGGAAGCGTATTATGGTAAAAATGGTTTGGGATACACCGTGGTACGAACCAACATGAATTCGTGCGACTTTTCTAGTGCATCTTACGATTATGTGAAAGAAGGCGACGTTTCGTTAAAATCTTTTTCTGTGGCACGAGACGAAAAGTATAAAATCCCGATGATTAAAGAGGCTCAGAAACTTATTGGTAACCAGTTTACCTTTTATTTTTCACCCTGGAGTCCGCCAGCCTGGATGAAATCAAACAACAGCATGCTGAAAGGCGGCCGTCTGAAAGATGAATATTACCAGCCTTGGGCAGAATATTACATCAAGTTCATTAAAGAATATGAAAAACGCGGAATGCCGGTTTGGGGATTAAGCATCCAAAACGAACCAATGGCGACCCAAACCTGGGAAAGCTGCATTTACACTGCTGAAGAAGAAGGAGATTTTCTAAGAAAAAATCTTGGACCGACTTTATGGAAGAATGGCTATAGGGACAAAAAGGTAATTATATGGGATCACAACCGCGATTTGATCTATCAGCGCGCAACCACCACTTTGCAGGATCCGGAAACTGCAAAATATGCGCACGGAATCGGGTATCACTGGTACGAAACCTGGAACAACAAAACCCAGCTTTTTGATAATTTGGAAGAAACCCAGAAGGCGTTTCCTAATATGTTTCTCGCATTTACCGAAGGCTGTAAAGAACAGTTTAAAATGGATCAGATTTATGATGTTTCGCTGGGTGAACTTTACGGCCGCAATATGCTTAATGATTTCAACAAAGGAACTGCACTTTGGACAGACTGGAATGTCCTTCTCGACGAGACCGGCGGCCCAAACCATGTGGGGAACTTCTGTTTTGCACCCATAATTGCCGATACAAGAACCGGCGAAGTGCATTATACCTACGAATATTATTATATCGGTCATGTTTCGAAATATATTAAGCCGGGATCGCAGAGAATTGGTAATTCATCGAACAGAGCAGCCTTAATTTCGACCGCTTTCATGAACGAGAACGGTGAACTGGTAACCGTTATCATGAATGAGTCTGATCAGGACATCGAAACTTATTTATGGATTGAAGGGCAGGCTGCTAAATTATCAGCGCCAGCACATTCAATTCAGACTGTTGTACTATAATCAGTTTTATTTTTTCAAAGAAAAGAGCAACCATTTCTGGTCGCTCTTTTTTGTTTTTCTTAAAATTAAAAGGACTTATTTTGATTTAAAATTTTTCTCAAAGTCTGTACAGTCAACAGATTTCAGCGTATGTCCCTCATATTTTAGCTGAGCGGGATTTGCATAGAAATCTCTGTTCCCTTCGGTTTTATGCTCACCAATTCCTTCAATTAAATTTCCGTCTTTTCTAAGGAAATAAATTTCACGGTCGGAAGTGGTACCTTCTGCCTCAAATGTATAACTTAATTTAAGTGTATCACCGTTTTGGGTTCCCATCACATCACCGATAGAGCTGTCTTTTTCGAAATTTTTATAACGCATTTTTCCCGTTATCGTACCGAGATTGTCATCTAAAGAGACAAAAAGCGTGTCTTTTCCAGCTACTTCCATATAACAGGTCTGTAGGGTAGAAGATTCAAGAGGTTCGTTGCTTTCAGGAACAACAACAGTAGAATCTGCCGTAGCTTCAGTATTAACTGTTTCATTAGATTTTTTCTCACAACTTACTGCTGAAAGAACGATAAATGCTGATAAAAAGAAGTTTTTCATAAAGTTTATTTTTTTGTGGGGAAATAAATTTAAAATTGAGCCTTATGTATATTATGTTAAGTCGGATCAGAAATTACATTCAGTTTTGCTAAAAACAAAACTCTTGTTAAAATCGATTTTTGTAGGATCTGAAAAAACTGTAGTGGAATCATTAATTTTTTCAACTTCACCAATGCCTTCATAGAGTTTACCGGATTTGTTCAGAAGATAAATTTCGTTGAAACTGATATTTCCGCCGGTTACAGTTCTGGACAATAACTTCAGTGTATCTCCGGATTTGGTTCCTGTGAAAGTTCCTGATGACGAATTGCTGGCCTGCGGATTATTGTACAGTAAACTTCCCGTTATATTTCCGGCAGAATAAATTACAGAAAGTTTTACGGAATCCTGACCGTGTACAGCTTCATAACACGTTTCTAAATTTTCTGATGCCTGAGAATCGGCTGCAAGATTTTTTTTGTCAGAATTTTGATTACAGCTGAATAAAGAAAAACCAATTGCAGGTATTAAAAGAAAGTATTTCATACTGATTATATTTACGGTTACAGAATTGATCAAATATACGGTTACAGAAAAGTAACAATAACGGTCAAAAACTCAGTAAAGATAGTGATAATTTATTTTTTTATTAAAAATGAAAAGATTATAAAAATATCCTATAATTTATATTATGTTAAATTGGATTATTTTCAGATAAAGGAGTTTTATGTTTTTCTATTAAAATATATGTTTCTATTCACTCTCATAATAATGCGGTAAACTAAACCACAGAGATTAAAAAAAGTCCTCCGCATTACGGAAGACTTTTCATTATTATTTTTTCAGACATTTTTCAAGGAACTGATCCTGCTCCCATAAAACATGCAGAATACTTTCTTTAGCTGCATACCCATGAGATTCTTTTGGCAAAAGTACCATTCTTACCGGTGCACCAA
>NZ_DAMBHK010000004.1:44680-50951 GCF_032060305.1 Kaistella sp.
GCTGCATACCCATGAGATTCTTTTGGCAAAAGTACCATTCTTACCGGTGCACCAAGATTTTTCAGTGCCTGGAAATACCTTTCCGTTTGCAAAGTAAATGTTCCCGGATTATTATCAGCTTCACCGTGAATCAGCAACATTGGCGTTTTCATCTTGTCAGCATTCATAAATGGCGACATGGTGTTGTAAACTTCCGGTACATCCCAATAATTTCTTTGCTCAGACTGGAATCCAAACGGCGTAAGTGTTCTGTTATAAGCCCCGCTTCTGGCAATTCCACAAGCATAATCTTTAGAATGCGTCAACAAGTTTGCAGTCATAAATGCGCCGTAAGAATGTCCGCCAACTGCAACTTTGGATCTGTCGATATAGCCTAATTTATCTACGGCATCAATGGCTGCCTTACCGTTGGCAACCAACTGAGGCAAAAATGTATCGTTCGGTTCTGCTTTTCCTTCACCAATAATGGGGAAAGCAGCATCATCCAAAACCGCGTAACCTTTGTTTACCCAATAAATAAACGAACCGTAACTTGGGAAAGTAAAATCGTTAGGATTTTGGGTGTTTTGTCCTGCGGTATTTTTGTCTTTGTATTCTGTAGGATAAGCCCAAATTAGCAGAGGTAATTTTTCTTTCGGGTTTTTTCTGTCGAAGTTTGCAGGCAGATAAAGCGTTCCGGTAAGTTCTACTCCATCATTTCTTTTGTATTTAATTACCTCTTTGTATACATTTTTAATGCTTTCAAAAGGATTTGCGAAATGAGTTACCGCAGTTCCCTTTCCGTTTTTAATATTTCTGATAGAATAATTTGGATATTGGTTGGATGACTGTTCTACCACAAGAACATTTCCGGATTTCGCATCTAAAATATCGATGATATTTTCTTTGGAATTCTTCAGTTTCGAGGTGTAAATTCTCTTTTTCGATGAAGAACTCATATCTACTTCATCAATAAAAGGAAACTGGCCGTCTTTTGTAAATCCTTCGCCTACAAGATACGCTTTGTTGTTTTTGGTATCAATAACCGTTCTTCCGTATTGGTTTTTTGTGGTATTAAAGTTACCAGGATCACTGTAAACATCCTGATAATTGCGGTCGTCAATGATTTTTGAACTGTTATTCTTTAAATTGATGAGATAAGATTTGGTATTTCTCGTATCATACCAACTGTCGGAAATAATGGCGAAATCTCCATTTGACCAATCGATACCGCTGAAACGCTGTTTGGTTTTAAAAAAAGATTTCGGTGTATTGTTGAAAGGTGCTTCCCAAAGGAAAATCTCGTCGCGGTAATCTACATTTTTAGATTGGTCGCCTCCATCTAATGCTTCTGCATATACTAAAGTTGCAGGCTGATCGTCTCTCCAGCTCATATTTCTTTTTCCGGTTCTTACCGAAGAAAATCCTTTAGGCATAATTTCAGTGAGCGGAATTTCATTTACAGTTTTCACTGAATTTCCGTCTTTATCGAAAACTGTAGAAGTCATCGGGAAACGGCTCAGCGGAACGATATAAGAATAAGGTCGCTGGATGGTCGTGAGCATCAAGTAGCTTCCGTCCGGTGAAAAACTCATCCCTGAATAAATTGCTGCCGGCTTGAAAGGCTGCTGGTTCCCGTTAAGCGAAACTTTTACAAGTTCTGCTTTGGCTAAAGTTTCGAAATTGGCTTCATCCTGTGGATTTTTAAGCAAATCCTGATAGGTTCTGTTTTGGGATACTTTTCCGTCAGCGTTAGAAACCGTAGGTCCGGCCGGAAGCATTTTTTTATCATCAATCAGCGCACTTCTGTTGGCAGGAATCTGCTTTACCAAAAGTGTTTCCGAATCTTTCATCCAAACATACGGAGTGCCTAAATTGGCATTCAGATGATCGCCTGTAAGTTTTTTTGCGGTAGCAGTGGCCAGATCAAGTATCCAAAGTTCTACTCCTTTGGCTGTGGTGTTGGTAAATGCAAGTTTCTTTTCGTCTGGTGAAAAGCTGGTGTAAGCAATTTTAGCGTTCGACGGAAGCCCTTTAACCTGAATTTCGTTTTTGTCTTTTAACTTTCTAATTTTTAAGTTATTAACGTATGTTATCGTACTCGAAATATTGGTCACAGGATTTACCCGTAAACCTGCAAGGCGCATTTCTTCCTGATTAAGATCATCAAGAGATTTGTACGTTGGGCGGTAAGAAAAAATGAGCCATTCCTTTTTACTGTCCATCATTACACTTGGTGCCCGCTGGAAATCTGCAAGCTGAAGAATTTCAGCAGAAGGCTGCTGGTAGGTTATGCTCTCCTGCGCAAAAGTAAATCCTGCGTAGAGAAGGGCAACTAATGTTAGTTTAATTCTCATAAATAGTAGATTTTGTTTTATAAAAAAATGCAGAAACTTGCGTTAATGCATTTGTAATTTTCAATGTAAGCTGATGTTACCAATTGTTTTCTTTCCTTCTGCCAATCATGTAATCGACCGAGAATTTCCCCGGACCGAAAGCAAAAAGCATGAGATAAACAGAGAGATATAGCAAACTGGTTTCTTTTTTCTGGAAAGGATCTCCGCCGTGTACAATAAGTCCGGCAACAGCCATTGTAATAATCAGAAAGAATACTGCAAACCTCGTAAAAAGGCCGAGGATGATAAAAATAGAACACACAAATTCAGCAAAAACCGCTAAGGTGAGCGATGTTTTAGCACTCAGACCCATAAAACTGAAAAACTGAATTTCTTCACCTGAAAGCAGGTCCTGCAATTTAGGAAAACCATGCGACAGCATTGCAAAACCAACAAAAATTCTAATAACAAGAAGAACAAGATCTATAATTAAAGGATTGCTTTTCGTTGAAGTAAAATAATTCATGTATCAATTTTTACCAAAAATAAGAAAATCCTTTGTAAAACGCAATGGCTGGGCTTTTTTGTTTATCGATATCCGAAATTCTTTAAATCCCTTTCATTTTTCCGCCAGTCTTTTTTCACTTTTACAAAAAGATTCAGATGTATTTTTTTGGCGAAGAATTTTTCCAGATCAAGTCGCGCTTCTGTTCCAACTTTCTTAATGGCTTCACCTTTATGACCGATAATAATTCCTTTTTGGGTGTCTCTTTCAACATAAATAATGGAATCGATGAAGATAATTCCTTCTTTTTCCTTAAACATTTCGGTAACAACTTCTACAGAATAAGGAATTTCTTTCTCGTAATTCAACAGGATTTTTTCGCGGATTGCTTCGTTAACGAAGAATCTTTCAGGCTTATCGGTATAAAGGTCTTTATCGTAATATGGTGGATTTTCCGGAAGCAAAGATTTCAGTTTTGGTAAGATTACATCGGTATTGAAACCTTTTAAAGCAGAAATAGGAAGAATTTCAGCCTTTGGAATTCTTTCGTGCCACTGCTCCATTGCTTTTTCAAGATCTTCCTGGTTGGATTCGTCAATTTTATTGATCAGAATAAGAACCGGAACCGGAATTTTATTGAGTTTTTCTACCAAAAATTCGAAAGGTTCAGTTTTATCTAAAATATCAACAATAAACAAGAAAACATCCGCATCCTGAAGAGAATCCTTCACAAAATCCATCATTTTTTCCTGTAAACCGTACTTCGGATCTAAAACTCCCGGCGTATCAGAAAATACAATCTGTAAATCTTCTTCGTTGTACATCCCGAAAATCCTGTGTCTTGTGGTTTGTGCTTTCTGGGTTACGATTGCGAGTTTTTCGCCCATCAGTTTATTGAGAAGTGTCGATTTCCCGACATTGGGTTTCCCAACGATATTTACGAATCCTGCCTTGTGCATTATTTCTTTTTTTGAATAATTAAATAATATTGATCCGCATAATTTGTGAATCCCTGCAAAGATAGTGAAACATTGTTTGACCATTAAAGTTACAAAAGGATTTTTATCGCTTTGCAGTAAATGTCAGAAAAACTATCTTTGAAAGAAAACTATGAAACAATTTCTATTTTTTTTATTTATCGGGAATTTTTTCTCCGCTCAGAATTCCGATTTACTTCATACAAATTGGAAGATTACAAAAATGGTAAGTGAAGTTCAACCCGATCAGTTCCCTCCATCCATGCCCTATCAACAGGTTACCAATTTTTCAGCTACAGATCCACAACTCAATTTGTCTTTTTTCAATACCGTCTCAGCAAATTTATCGTTTATTGGACAGGATGTGTTTACGGTAAATAGTAAAGCTTGCACATTAGCAGATTATTGGGGTGATAATGGAGAAGTTAATCAATTTTTTGCCTCTTTATGCGCTTTTTTCGAGATTGGGCATAGTTATCATTATTACCTTGGAAATACTGGCAATGAAAAAACATTAGTTATTCACAATTCGATATTTGAAGAGATCCATTTTATATCCACCAATCTTGCAACTACAGAAAATAAATTATCCCAATATGCAATTGCTCCAAATCCGGTAACCACGATTTTGACTGTTCAAAATTCAGTGGGAATAAATTCTGTCCAATTGTTTGACGTGTCAGGAAAATTAGTTTATGAATTAAAAAAGGAGAATGCCAAAACCTTGGATATTGATATGCGAAATTTTAAAACCGGAACTTATTTTATCAAATTAAATAATGATAAAACTTTTAAGATTATTAAAGAATAATTTGATTATGTTTTGAAAACCACCGGAAGGATTTCATTTTCAATAAGACCAAATTTTTTTCGGTCTTGCTCGGAAAATTTTCTTGAATAAAAATTTATATCAGTTTGAAAACCAACGCTTTTTAGTCTTTCAAAATAATCCATTCCGTACCAGCGAACGTGGTCGTACTGCCCGAAATGTTTCTGTTTTTCTTTAGGATCTTTAATACTGAAATCTTCGTAGGTTTTTTCTAAAGAATTCTTCATCGGCACCTGAAAAATTCCCCATCCGCCTTTTCTCATTACGCGATACAACTCGCTCATCGCCTTTCTGTCGTCTTCAATATGCTCCAAAACGTGATTGCAAAAAATGATGTCAAAGCTTTCATCTTCAAACGGAAGATCTAGAATATCAGCTTTCACATCAACAATGGGAGAAAATAAATCTGCCGAAGTATAATCCAGATTTTTCATTTTTTTAAATTTCCTTAGAAATTCCTGTTCCGGCGCAATGTGAAGAACTTTATAATTTTTGGTAAAAAAATCGGTTTCATTTTTCAGATAAAGCCACATTTGGCGGTGTCTTTCGAGGCTTAAAGTTCCCGGAGAAAGTGCATTTTCGCGCTGTCTGCCGTATCCGTAAGGTAAAAATTTACGGTAAGATTTGCCGTCAATCGGATCGGTGAATTTATTGCCTTTAAACAACTGATAAATCAACGGCCGAAGAAAAATGCTTAAGTTAATAAGCATTGGTCTTGGGATTTTGTTTAAAAGGAATTTGGCGATTTTTTTCATTAAAAATCCAGCGTAAATGGTTTTTCTTCGTCGCTTACAATTCCCAGCGCTTCATAAATATAGCTGAATGTTGAAAGCAAAACGGGTTTGCCATTAATAATACAGACATCATGTTCGAAATGCGCAGAAGGTGAATTGTCGAGAGAAGTCACTGTCCAGCCGTCATCGTGAAACTTCACTTTCTCGGTTCCTAAATTTACCATAGGTTCGATGGCGAGTACAATTCCGTCTTTTAAAACTTTTCCGCTGCCTTTTCTGCCGTAATTCGGTACCTGAGGATCTTCGTGCATTTTTCTGCCCAAACCGTGCCCAACCAATTCGCGCACAACACCATAACCGTGTTTTTCACAATGTTCCTGAATGGCATTGGAGATATCTCCTACTCTTTTTCCGCGGACGCACTGTGCAATGCCTTTGTATAAAGATTCTTTGGTAACCTTCAGCAGTTTTTTGGTCTCTGGAGCTACTTCGCCCACCTCGAATGAATAGGCATGGTCGCCATAAAAACCATTCATATACACACCACAATCTACTGAAAGGATGTCGCCTTCCACCAAAGGTTTGTCGTTCGGAATGCCGTGTACTACTTCTGCGTTAGGCGAAATACAAAGGTTTTTTGGGAAACCGTACATTCCTAAAAATGCAGGTTCGCCACCATGATCGCGGATGAATTCGCCACCAAGTTTATCCAAATGGTTGGTTGTAGCGCCGGGTTTTATTTCTTTGGCAAGCATTCCTAAAGTTTTGGAAACGAGTTGTGCACTTTCGCGCATCAGCCTCAGCTCGTCGAGTGTCTTTAATATAATCATAGGAAATAACTTTTACCAGAAAAGTCCTTTTTTCTTGTCTTTTTTCATTTTAGAATAGGCTAAAACTTCTGAGCCTTCAAC
>NZ_DAMBHK010000004.1:51051-53107 GCF_032060305.1 Kaistella sp.
CCAATTCCGGGATATGCGTCTTCAACAATAGTTCCGTCGAAATCAATGGCCAGTTTTTTATTGCTTTTCATTATTCTAAAATTTCAGATGTGCAAAGATAATAAAATAAAAGAGCGGTTGAAAAACAACCACTCCCAGAAATTAACTATTATACTGTATTATGATTTTACCCATTTAAACTGGTATTCCAAATCAGGAGTTGCAATTCTGTCGGTAATTCTTTGAAGCCTGGCCGGAAGTTTCATTAAATATTCCTGTGCTTTTTCAGCTTTTTCGGTAAGTCCGGAGATATGTTCAATTTTCCAGTCTGCAAGAAGATCACTGAGAATGTTGATGTAATCCTGACCGGTGTAAACCATAGCTCTTTGCGCCGCGTCGGAGAAGTGTCCCCAAAGTTCACCTGCTTTCTGACCAGATTCGCGCATTAAGTGTGCAGGCATTACGATTTTTTTACGCATCATGTCTTCAAAAGCAAGCATCATTTCTGATGGATCCAGTTCAAATATTCTTGTCACGAACTGTTTGTAGGCTTTTGCATGTCGTGCTTCGTCAGCAGCGATCACACCACACATTCTCGATAATTTGGTATTTCCTGTCTGTTTGGCAAGAGAGCCTACTCTACGGTGCGAAATATTAGTTGCCGTTTCCTGAAAACTGGTATATACAAAGTTTCTGTAAGGATCCATAGACGTTCCGATATCGAAACCGTCCTGAATTAAATACTGTGTGGTAATTTCTACTTCGCGCATATTTACGCGGCCACATAGATAAAGGTATTTGTTCAGCAAGTCGCCGTGACGGTTTTCTTCAGCAGTCCAGCTTCTCACCCACTGTGACCAGCCGGATCTGTTTTCCTGTTCTACACCGTCGATTCCCATAATCCAGGATTCATAACTCGGCAATGCCTCTTCGGTGATACAGTCGCCAATTAGGGTAACAAAAAGATCGTATCCCATTTCCTGAGCATAGGTCTGAAGCTCCTCTACATCGTGCTTAAAACTTTCTGCAGAGGGATCCGGAAGGAAATCTGTAGGTTGCCAAATTTTTTCAACAGGCGTTAAATAGGAGGAAATAAAGTCATCAACTTCTTTACCTAAATTCCGCATGACTTCAATTCTCACTAATTTATTATACATTATTTTGCTTTTTATAAGGGACAAATATATATTAAATTTTAGTATTTCATGCATAGCTTTTTTGAAAAACTAAAAATTAATCGCCTAAAAAGCTTTAATTTTATTTAAAACTAACTTACAAGAATTTCGCCGGTCATAATTTCCGGAACCGGAACGCCCATTACTGTTAGAATTGAAGGAGCAACATCACCCAATTTACCAGGTTTTAAATTCCATGTTCGGTCTTTATCCATTACGATAAGCGGAACCAGATTTGTTGAATGTTGGGTATTTGGACTTCCGTCCGGATTTTTCATCACATCAGAATTTCCATGATCCGCAAGAATGAAAACGGCATAACCGTGTTCATAACCTGCGGTTGCAACTTTCTGGATGCAGGAATCTACGGTTTCCGCTGCTTTCACAGCTGCAGAAAAAACGCCAGTATGGCCTACCATATCGGTATTTGCAAAATTCAGGCAGATAAAATCTGCTGTCTCATTTTCGATTTCCGGGAGAATTTTTTCTGTAATGTCATAAGCAGACATTTCCGGTTTGAAATCGTAAGTCGGAACATCTTTCGGGCTTGGGCAAAGCAATCTTCTTTCTCCTGAAAATTCGTCTTCTCTTCCGCCGGAAAAGAAAAAGGTAACATGCGGATATTTCTCAGTTTCTGCTACCCTGATCTGGGTTTTTCCGTTCTGTTCTAAAATTTCGCCCATAGTTTGCTCCAGAACTTTCTCGTCGAAAACTACTTTAATGTTTTTATAATCTTTATCATAGTTCGTCATTGTAACATAATAAAGATTAAGATGATTCATTCCGAATTCAGGAAAATCGTTTTGCGAAAGTACTTCTGTAATTTCCCGTCCGCGATCTGTACGGAAGTTGAAACAGAAAACCACATCATCATTTTCAATCTTAGTAACAGGCAAATTACT
>NZ_DAMBHK010000004.1:53207-60734 GCF_032060305.1 Kaistella sp.
ATAAAACCCTTCCCCGAATGCGGATCACAGTCGCGTCCATCAGTAAATGCGTGCACAAAAACATCGTCATTCAAGCCATACTCATGCGCTGCGGTGAGCAAACCTTTTAGATGATTGATATGGGAATGAACGCCTCCATCAGAAACCAATCCAATAAAATGAACTTTTTTCTTGTTCAAACTGGCATATTCAAACGCCTGGGTAATTACATTTTCTTTTCCTAAAGTTGCATTTTCGACAGCCATGTTAAGTTTTACCAGATTTTGATAAACAACCCTTCCGGCGCCTAAATTCATGTGGCCTACTTCCGAATTTCCCATCTGCCCAAAAGGCAAGCCAACAGCAATTCCGCTGGCTTCCAGCGTTGTATTAGGGAAATTATTATAACAGGAATCGATAAAAGGTGTATTTGCCTGAGCAATAGCTGAAACTTCCGGGTCAGTTCCTAATCCCCACCCGTCGAGTATGGCTAAAATGGCTTTCTTTGACATTTTGAATATATTTATTGTGTTTACAAATTTAGCGATTTTGTGAACAATTTCCATAAATTTAAGCCACAGTATTTTAAAGCAGGTTTTAGCAACATTAATAATTATTTTTAAAGTAAAATCATGAAAAAGAAATTGGTAGTACTTTCCGGTGCAGGGATTTCTGCAGAAAGCGGCGTGAAGACTTTCCGGGATTCAAATGGGTTGTGGGAAAATCACCGCATTGAAGATGTTGCCAGTTTTGAAGGCTTTGAGAAAAATCCGCAGATGGTACTGGACTTTTATAACGCTAGAAGAAAACAACTTTTGGAAGTAAAACCAAATGCTGCACACTTAATATTAGCGGAACTGGAAGCATTTTTTGATGTGGAAATTATTACCCAAAATGTAGATGATCTTCATGAAAGAGCGGGCTCAAGTAAGGTTACCCATCTTCATGGTGAACTGTTGAAAGTACGTCCACTTAATTCAGAAACTGAAATTTTCCACTGGGAAAAAGATTTAAATGTGGGTGATTGTGATGCCAATGGTGTTCAGCTCCGTCCGCACATTGTTTGGTTTGGTGAAATTGTTCCTGAAATGGATAAGGCAATTGCATTGGCAGGAGCAGCGGAACTATTTTTAATTATCGGAACATCGATGCAGGTTTATCCGGCTGCTGGGCTTATAGATTATGTTCCGGCGAACTGCGAAATTTTTGTAATCGACCCAAATCTTGAAAACAGTTATGCAAAATATGAGAACTTTTTTAAAACTTCCGCGACTGAAGGAGTGAAGATTTTGAGGGAGCTATTGATGCGTAAATATTTAAAATCGTAAACATGCATATAGCGATTTAAATACTTACTTTTTTGGTATTTAAAAATAAAAAAGAACCAGCCAAAAACCGGTTCTCTTTTTTTCATTATTTGTGTCATATTTGATACCACAAAAGTAATTAATAATTATCTTAAAAATACCGTGAAAACACCCTTTTTTAACATAAGTTGTGTTTTATTGCAAAAAGAACAATACCGACGCGGGTTTTTACATTTAGTTTCAGAAAAATTGAATCTCTGTAACCATCTATCGTACGGGGACTTACGAACATCTGATCTGCAATTTCTCTATAGGTAAGTTCGGAACAGGCAAGTTTAATAAATTCCAGTTCACGGTCTTTTAAAGTTTCATTCAGGTTTTTCATGAATTTTTCTTCAGTTTTAATTTTCAAAAGACTCTGGGTAACCATATCGGTATAAAAAATGCCTTTTTCATGCACGATATTAATGGCATTAAAAAGAATATCGGGCGACATATCTTTGAGCAGATAGCCTTTAGCGCCGGCTTTCATCATTTTAATAATTGTTCCTTCATTATCCTCCATTGTTAAAGCGATTACTTTGAGATTAGGAAACTTACGTGAAATTTCCGCCGTCGTTTCAATACCGTTTTTAATCGGCATATTAATGTCCATTAAAACAACATCGGGATAAGTTTTTACTTTCTCCAGTTCGTCTATAAAATCCTGTCCGTTGAAACAATTCATCGTAACCTGAAAGTTAGGATTCAGTGAAATCATATTTTCAAGCGCTTTAGAAACCAGCTTGTGATCATCCACAATTGCAACTTTTACAGCTTCCATGTTTTTTATTTTTTGGGATATATAAGTTTTAGAACTGTACCCACATTTGCTTTACTTGTAATCTGCAAATCTGCATTCATCATCAAAGCTCTTTTCTTCATATTGTTGAGTCCGGAACCGTCTGTCTTCCCTCCTTTAATTCCTACCCCATTATCCTGAATGATTATTTTCAATGTTTTGGGACTGTCTTTAACTTCTATATTTAGGTTTTTCGCTTTTGAATGTTTAAGTGTATTATTCACACTTTCCTGAATGATTCTAAAGATGATAACCCCATCTTTCGGGTTAATTTCAATATCATGTTTATTGCTGCGGAGTTCAATGTCAATTAATTTCAGTCTGGCAATTCTGTTCATTTCGATTTCCAGGGTATCAATAAGTCCGAAATGCTCTACTTGATCCGTTATAAAAGTTTTTGACATATTCCTAATGTCCTGAATGGTTTCCCCCAGCAATTCGTTAATCTCCGATAAACTTACTTTAGCCATTTCATCACACTGTGAAATCAATTGATTAATCATAAGTTTGGCTACAGAAAGCTTCTGGCCAATATCGTCATGCAGTTCCTGACCTATATAGTTTAAAGTAACTTCGCGCATCTCAATCTGTGCAAGGGTAAGTTCCTGCTGAAATTTCATGTCATTCTCTTTTTGGGAAAGCAACAACTCGCCTTTTTTTCTTACGTAGAATACATAGATCAAAACCATCATTAATACTACGGACAGTATCATGATGGTTGAAATTATAATCAATATGTCAACTTCATTGGCTTTCAATGATTATCCATAATTAATATTTCTTTTCTACTAAAAAAAATACCTGCCAGCATAATGGTATATCCCGTAAAGTTAACAGAATAAAGTAATATGAGAAAAATATTTTTAGAAATTGATAACTGAATTGCATTTTTACTCATAATAATCAGCGGTAATACGCCCAAATAAATTACAATAAGGCTTATGGAAATCCAGAAAGGATAATAGGTTATAATGTTAAATATTTTCTCGGAATTAAATGTTTCAAAGAAAAAAAGCGTAATGGAAAGCAAAAGCAGAAATATTGTGATAAAATATGTTATATAAGGAAGAAATGAAAAGAAATCATCTATTAATATTACTGACAGTATAATATTCAGAAAATTTAAACAGACAATTCCTAACTGTATGTTCTTCGAACGCCGCTTTTCGAGAATTTTATAGTAATAAATGAGAACCGTACTTAAAGAACAAATAATTACTCCTCCGGACATAAATGGTGTGGAATTATATTGTTCTCCATATATTATTTTACCGATGGTCGCGAATAATTCTGATAGGAATACAAAAATCATGGATATAATAAAATACCAGATCTGCGGCCCCAAATGTTTTCTTCTAATGATTAATAAAATAATAATAATAAAATAAATAACCAGTAAAGCACCGGTTAAATACAATCTGTTAATTTCCATAGCATTGGTCTAGTAAGGAGGGTTTGCCGAAGAAAAATCCATACCTGGAACGCCTTCGATTTCTTCACCTTTCATTGATGAACTTTGTTTTGTAGAAGATTCTTCCTTATCAGCAGAAATTACCGTCGGAATTAAATAAACAGTCTGATATCCATAGAGTTTGGAGTCTAACCGGGAATCAAAATCACCTTTTTCAGGATATTGTCCCATTTTTATTTTTATTCCTGTTACCTTCTGATTTTTGCTTCCGGCTTCTTTTTTTGCAAAAGCGATATAGCCTTCCAGATCTTCTAAAGTATACCAAAATTCACGGGAATCTGGGTTGTTCTTACTACGTTTTTCGTTGATATACCTGTAGTTGTTTGCGGAGTAAGTCGAATCCAGTTTCAACATGAGATCTTTATCAATCATTTTTTTCTGGTAACTGCTGGTAACTTCTGTCTGGGTCACTTCTAGCTTACCTTCGGCGGAATTTTCCTGCTTGCTTGCCTGATTACAACCTGCTAAAACAACCGTTGACAGCACACACAGCAACCCACCGAAAGTATAGATTTTTATTTTCATAATTTTTATTTTAACCAAAAATACTTTATATTTGATTACGAAATACAGTAAAAACACCCTTTTTTACTGATTATGCAAAAACCTCATGTCTTCTAAAGAAATCAACACCAATTATCAAAGAATTAAGAACAATTTACCAGATGATGTACAGCTTGTTGCGGTATCAAAGACTCATCCTGCAGAAAAAATAATGGAGGTTTATAGCCTTGGCCAGCGTATATTCGGTGAAAATAAAGTACAGGAACTCCGTGAAAAGCAACCGTTGCTTCCAAAGGATATTCAATGGCATCTGATTGGCCATTTGCAAACCAATAAAGTAAAATATATCGCAGATTTTATTGATACAATACAAAGTGTAGATTCAGCTAAACTATTGGAAGAAATCGACCGACAGGCAGCCAAGCATAACAGGAAAATTAAGGTTCTGCTTCAGGTGAAAATCGCAGAAGAAGAATCTAAATTCGGTTTAGAAATTCATGAAGCCAAAGAACTTTTCACAGATTGGCTGAACGGTAATTATCCAAACATAGAAATAGAGGGTTTAATGGGAATGGCGACGTTCACCGAAAATAAAGACCAGGTGATGAAAGAATTCACTTTCCTGAAACAAATTTTCGATAAAATGTGTCTGCAAAAACAATTAAAAATTTTATCAATGGGAATGAGCGACGATTACCCACTCGCCATCACTTGTGGAGCAAATTCTGTACGAATAGGGTCCGCCATTTTCGGGCAAAGACAATATGACCTCTAATTCGTTTTAGGTACGTTTATTGCTACATATTCTGCAAATTCTAAAACTGAATTTTATTAAATCCATAAATTTTTATTAATGCAAAAAATCTTAATTGTTGAAGATGAAAAAGCCATTTCTGGCGTACTTCAAAGTATCCTTTCCGATGAACTGCCGGATTACGAATTTGTAATTGCCGAAGACGGGCTGGAAGGTTTAAAGCATATTGAGAAAGAAGATTTCGCTTTGGTGGTTTCCGATATTAAAATGCCTAAAGTTTCGGGTACTGAACTGTTGAAACAGGCGTTACAGTTAAAACCCGACACTACTTTTGTAATGATTTCAGGACATGCCGACATCGATACTGCGGTAGATTGTCTGAAGGAAGGTGCTTATGATTTTATATCGAAACCAATTGACATTAACCGCCTTATTACGAGTGTAAAAAATGCTTTAGACAAAAGAAACCTCACCAGAACCAACCAGGTTCTTAAAGTAGAAAACACGACTTTAAAAAAGAAAGTCAATAAAAAATACCATATGATCGGTCAGTCTGCTGCCCTGAAGAAAATTCAGGACATGATTGAAAAAGTAGCCACCTCCGATGCCAGGGTTTTAATTACAGGACCAAACGGAGCCGGAAAAGAACTTGTAGCCCACTCCATCCATGCGCAAAGTGACCGAAGTAAAGGACCAATGATTGAAGTAAATTGCGCCGCAATTCCTTCGGAACTTATCGAGTCTGAACTTTTCGGTCATGTGAAAGGAAGTTTTACGGGAGCAATTAAAGATAAGCAGGGGAAATTTGAACTTGCCAATAACGGAACTATATTTCTTGATGAAATTGGTGACATGAGTCTTGTTGCACAGGCAAAAGTACTTCGTGCACTGCAGGAAAGCAAAGTTTCGCCTGTTGGCAGCGATAAAGAGATTAAGGTTGACGTTAGAGTTTTGGCGGCCACCAATAAAAATATGAAAGCCGAAATTGAAGCCGGAAAGTTCAGAGAAGACCTTTACCACAGGCTTTCGGTTATTGAAATTTATGTTCCACCCCTGGATGAGCGAAAAGAAGATATCCGACTCTTGGTTGAACATTTTTCAAAAATTATCTCTGAGGAACACGGAACCGCACAAAAAGCTTTTGATGAGAAAGCCATTGCAGCCCTCGAGAATTTCAGTTGGACCGGTAATATCCGAGAGCTCCGTAATGTAGTAGAACGGCTCATTATCTTAGGCTCAAATCCGGTTTCGGCAGAGGATGTCAAGAATTTTGTAAGGAAATAATAACATTAAGTAAATAAACCAGGAAGTTTGCAGTATTTTTGCTGCAAATTTTTTTTATGAAATTTCTCAATAAGGAGTACACCAAAGCGTGTCTCACACTGGCGCTTCCGGTAATGATTACACAGGTGGGCCAGGTTTCGGTTAATTTATTCGATAATATTATTGTCGGTAAACTTCTGGGTGCGCAGGCTCTGGCATCGGTTTCCCTGGGAAATGCTGTGTTTTTCTCGATTTTCGTATTTGCGCTGGGATTTTCATTTGCTATTCCGCCATTGGTTTCTGAGGCACATTCGCAGGAAAAGCACAGCGTCATCAATTCTGTATTCCGCCATGGATTTGTCATTAACATCGGCATTGGTTTATTGCTGATGATACTGCTTTATGCTGCCATGCCCCTCCTCTATCACATGGATCAGCCGGAAGAAATTATTCCTGACACGATAGGTTTTCTCAGCATTATGACGATAAGTATCCTGCCGTTCATGGTTTTCCAGACACTGCGTGAAGTTTCCGAGGGTTTGTCGTATACAATCGGTGTTACCAAAGCTACCATTATTGCAAACGTTATTAATGTTGGTTTGAATTATGTTTTCATAAAAGGAATGTTCGGATTTCCTCCGATGGGCGTAAAAGGTTCTGCCTTAGCCAGTTTAATTGCAAGAATTTTTATGATGGTATTTCTTTACTATGTATTGCTGAAAGAGGAAAAAACAAGAAGATACATCAAAGCATTTTCTTTAAAAATCGCAGAATTTTCCAAAGAAATGTTCAGAAAAATGCTGAAAATAGGATTTCCTACTGCGTTACAAATGTTTTTTGAAGTTACAGCATTTGCGGGTGCTGCTTTCATCTGTGGTCTGGTATCGGCAAAAGACATTGCATCACACCAGATTGCACTCTCAATGGCATCATTTACCTTTAATCTCTGTGTCGGATTCAGCGTGGCATCAACCGTTTTGATTGGCCGAAAATTAGGAGAAAGGGACTATGTGGGATTAAAAAATATAGGCATTAATAACCTGAAACTCGTATTTATTTTTATGTTTGTTTGTGGTTTGTTTTTTATCATCGGAAGACACATTCTGCCCACATTCTTTACGAAACCTGAAGATGTAGATGTGGTTCAGCTTGCTGCAAAACTCATGATTATCGCTGCACTGTTCCAACTTTCGGATGGTATTCAGGTGGTGGCTCTGGGAAGTCTCCGGGGAATACAGGACGTGAAAATCCCATCAATCATCACCTTTATCGCCTACTGGCTTATTGCAATTCCGTTGGGCTATGTACTTTGTGTTCCGTTAATGATGGGCGCTTTCGGCATGTGGATTGCCCTTGGTCTTGGTCTAACTGTTTCAGCAGCTTTGCTTGTTTACAGGTTTTTGAGTCT
>NZ_DAMBHK010000005.1:0-58340 GCF_032060305.1 Kaistella sp.
ACGGCAAGGAAACCGAGAAAGCCCTTGTAAAAGCCGACATCACCTGCAACAAAAATATGGTGCCGTTTGATGATAAATCAGCATTTACTACTTCGGGAATCCGTCTCGGTACGGCGGCCATCACCACACGCGGCCTTAAGGAGAACGACATGTCGACCATCGCCGGACTCATCAATGAGGTCGTGATAAACCTCAAAGACGACTCCGTTATCAGCGAGGTCCGCACAAAAGTGAATGCGCTGATGGATGAGAAGCCCCTGTTTCAGTATTAAGAGGGAAGCTGGGTAATGAAGGAAGGATGCTGCACCGTTACGGCTTCGTCGCGGTGAGGCTCCATCGGAGTGACAGGTGTGGGATGCTTGATGCTGGGTGACCTATGCTGGATGGAATATCATTACCAAAAAAATCAGCTTCTTTTACCCCGGCCCTAAAGGGAGTGAAGCTGATTTTTTTGTAGGCCATTTTTAAAAACCTAACAAAATGGCTCGACGGGCATCGGGAGTCAAACTGTTAGTGGTTCGACGGGTGAAGAATTATAAATAATTACTCAACGATTTTGCAGCTTCCACAGACTCGCTCTCTTTTCCTCGACCCCTCATCTATCAATGTGTGAATGAGATGACCTAGGAGTTATTTGCGTTAAGAAAAATTTGAATTTCTTCCCACAGGCCTTTCCACACTTAACACATAAAAATCCCCATTGTTCGAGTGGCGGCAATAAATTGTTTTAAGAGGTTGAATCTTCCGATCCGCCCTAGTTATGGGGATTTTCTTGGAAGAAATTCAACTTTTTTAGCAAATAAATCCAGTCTTGACTTTTTTGTTACTTTTTGTGTTAAGACAAAAAGTAAGCAGAATAGGAGATGAAAACAAAACAAAAAGCATAAAGAATATTTTAATAGTTAACCTCTTTTCGATTAATGGAACAGAAAAAGTCTTACACTTTCCTCGAAATCAAACAGAAAATGGCCGCTTACTGCAGCTATCAGGACCGCTGTCATCAGGAAGTGGAACAGAAGATGCGGGATTTTCTGCTGATTCCGGAGGCCAAGGAAGAAATTCTGCTCTACCTGATGCGGGAGAATTTCCTGAACGAAGAACGGTTTACGAGAAGTTATATCCGTGGGAAATTTTATATCAAATCCTGGGGCCGCAACAAGATCCGGAACCACCTGAAATTTAAAGGCGTGCCGGAGAAGCTGATCAACCGCTGTTTCGATGAAATCGATGACGCGGATTATGAAAAGACGCTCCTCAAAATCTATGAACAGTACTACGCCCGCCAGACGGGTAAGGAATATCAGAAGAAATCGAAGACCACTAAGTACCTGCTGGGAAGGGGTTTTGAGTATGAGGAGATTCTCAAGGTGAGTGGGTGAGTTTGTGACTGGTTTAGTGGTTTAGTGGTTTAGTGATTGAGTACTTGGGTGGCGATGGGGGGTGAATTTGTCACTTTGTCAAAGTTTTAAACAGTATAACAATACTTTGACAAAGTTTATCCTGTCACTTGTTTTTGCACCCATCTTCCATCTTCCATCACCCATCACCCATCATCCAAAATCTCCCATCTCCCATCCCTTGCAGGCAATTCTTCCCTGAAAATGGCGTTTTAACTAAAGTTAATCTGCGGCGGGATTAAAAAAAATACCCATTATTGAAATAATTTTAATTAATTTGCACAAATATTAAATAAACAGATAACATCCAATATCGACCGATATGAAGAAAATAAGTACAGTCCTCGCCCTCTTTTTAGCCATTGCCATCAGCGCGCAGTCAATTAAATATGGTGTTACCGGGAACATTCACAGAGGTTCTATCGTAGGGGTACACGACAGGTCTATAGGGAAATACGGTGGCGGATTAGGAATCTTCGCGGAGATTCCATTGGTGGAGAATGATGTCTTCGATTCTGCTTGGCTCTATGTAGTGCCACAGGTTGAATACAGTATGCAGGGTGAAAATGCTGAGGTAAAAAAAGATATTTATGGATTGCAGAAATTCCATCATGACTATTTAGCCATGCAGGTCTATCTGAAGTGGTTTTTTCATAAAGGTAATATGAAAAGAGATCTTTTTTTATTCGCTGGACCGCGGATTGAATATCTGGTGCGAGAAGACAGAAAGGTTGATCCCGCATACGATCTCACGCATTACAAGGTAAATCTTGACGATGAAATTGAAAAATTCGGATACGGAGTATCTTTCGGCGCAGGGCTCAAAATCAGCCAGCAGTGGTCTGCCTTTCTTCGTTACGACCGCGGCTTCAGCAAGGTGTATCCAAAGAATGATCGTAACAATACCTACAACAGGCTGATCGCTTTAGGGGTGAATTATTACCTGAACGAGAACTGGTGGTAAAAACAGCACGATTTTTGACCAAGATTACAGCCTGATGAAAATAGCTTTACTTTTGTAATCTTAAAATTTAACAATGAAAAAATACGCAGCCGTATTTCATATCCTTTTTATTGCGCTCTTCCTGACTTCCTGTAAACCTAAAAAGAATATCGTTTATATGTCCAATGATAACTTCCAGCAGGAAGTATCACAGGCGCGATATGCCGGACTTCATATCCAGGAAGGCGACCAGCTTCAGATTTTAGTTTCCGCTTTCGATGATATTGCGGTACGACCTTTCAACATCGGAACAATGAACCGAACAGGTACATCTGGCAGTACAGCTAACAATACTGCAATTACTCCCAGTGAATACACGGTGAGCAGCGACGGTACCATTGTTTTTCCTGTACTGGGACCGGTGTACTGCAAAGGCATGACGAAGCAGCAACTTAAGGAGGACCTGGAAAGCCGGCTTAAAAGGTATCTTACCGATCCACTCGTTACAATCACCCTGACCAATTTCAACATCAGTGTGCTCGGGGAGGTGAAAAGTCCCGGACAGAAAACCAGTCCCACCGAAAAACTCAATATTTTTCAGGCCATCGCGTTGGCAGGCGATCTTACCTATGACGCGAACCGGACGAATATAAAACTGATCCGGACTTCTGAAGCCACCGGTAAAGATGAAACGGTCTCGCTCGACCTCTCTGAGGCTTCTATTGTGAATTCCCCCTATTACTATTTACAGCAGAACGACATCCTTTATGTAGAACCGGACCGCAACAAACAGGTGGCGGTAAATACCGACTCGGCGACGGATAAATGGATCCGCTACGGAGGCGTCGCTTTAGGAATTGTTACGCTGATTATTACTTTAACCCGAAAATAAAAATTGATGGAACTTTTAGAATCTTCGGGTCCTGTACAGAAGGCCAAGCCCCTTAATATCAAGAAAGAAATAGTAAAATACCTCAGGAAATGGCCCTGGTTCCTCATCAGCATGGTGATTTTCTATACCGCTGCCCAAATTTATCTGCGGTATGCCGAACCCCAGTACCATACCAAGACTTCCCTAAAACTGCTTGAGTCGAAGGGTAAGAATGCGAGCGCCCTCACTGACCTGAAAAATTTCGGCATGGGGGTGAGCGGGTCCGATGAGCTTCAGGGTGAAACTACGGTGATCGTTTCAAAGCCCATTTTAGAGAAGGTCGCCCGTAATCTTAACCTGGATGTTTCCGTGTACAGTTCAGGAAAGATCAAGGAATTTGAACTCTACAGGAATTCGCCCTATGAGGTGAGAATCGTCAGTTTAAACAATCCCTCAGGCTTCAGCGGAGCCACCTATGAAATGACACCTGTAGGCAGTAATTCCTACCGGCTTTCCGGCTCCGGTAAAATTTACAGGTTCGGAAGCCCCGTGAAAGTTTCGTTTGGGGTGATTCATATTGCCGCAAAACCCGGCACCAGAAATAAGGTTCCTCTGAAGATTGTTTTTAAAAATATCGCCAGGGTGGTGAGTGGGTTGGAATCAACCATCAATGTCAGCCTGCCTCCCAACAAGGGCATGCTCATGGAGGTCTCTATGGTCGGACCTGTACCGAGAAAATCTGAGGATATCCTCAATGAGCTCAGCAAACAGTACCTTATCGACGGGGTGAACGATAAAAATGAGGAAGCCCAGAATACCCAGAATTTCATTAACGAAAGACTGGAAATCATCACGGAAGACCTGTCGGGTATTGAGGGACAAAAAGAAAATTTCAAGCGTTCCAACCAGATCACCAACCTCGATGCGCAGGCGGGTATTGCTTTAGGCAGTGCTGAGGAAAACACCAAAGCAGTGGTGGAAAAGAGCATGCAGCTGGATGTGGTGAATTCTGTACTTTCAGCCAGCGGCAGCGACCAGCTTCTGCCCTCAGGGATGGGCCTGAGTTCAGGAGCGGAAACGGCAATCAGTCAGTATAACGAACTCCTGCTGACCCGAAACCGCGTGCTGAAGCAGGCAACAGGGGAAAACCCTGCAGTCGTGGAGATGAACAAGCAGATTGGTGCACTCCGCAACCTGATCCGTAAGAACCTCATGGAAAGCCGCGAAACCCTGCAGCTGCAGATTGCCCAGGCGAATGCCCAGCTCAATGTCGCGAAAGGCAATATCAGCCGGTACCCTACCCAGGAAAAGATCTTCCGAAGCATCGACCGGCAGCAGACGCTGAAAGAACAGCTGTACCTCTACCTTTTACAGAAAAGGGAAGAGAATGCCATTACCCTGGCGGTGACCGCCCCCAAAGCCAAAATCGTAAACCCGGCGTTTACCACCGGCAAAGTACAGCCTCAGAACCAGCAGATTATCCTGGGCGCGCTTGCCGCAGGCTTCCTGCTTCCGCTGGTCTTCTTCTTTGCCAAAAACACCCTGGATACCAAGGTGCATACCAAAGAACATATTCTTGCGCATTTTCCCGATGCCTCTATTATTAGTGAAATACCGGTACAGGACACGCCGGATGAGTTGGTTCATGCCAATGATTTTTCAGTATTTTCTGAATCCTTCAGGATCCTGAGTTCCAACCTTAAATTTCTTCTGAAAGCCAAAACCCAGGAAAAAGGAGGGGTGGTACTGGTCACTTCATCCATCAAGGGAGAGGGCAAAACCACTGTTTCAATGAATACCGCGCTAACCTTATCCGGCAGCAGTTCCGTACTCATTATCGGGGCCGACATCCGTAATCCTCAGCTCGATCGATTTTTTAAAGGTAAAAATACTGGTCTTACTGATTATCTGGTTTCCGATGATACCGAGCCTGCTCATTTTATCGTACCGTCAGGACTCAGTGAAAACCTCGATGTGATGTTTGGCGGCAGCATTGCCCCGAACCCCAATGACCTGCTCGACATGGAAAAATTCGACACCATGCTTGCCGGACTTAAAAAACGCTATGATTATATCATCCTCGATTCCGCGCCCGTAATGCTGGTGAGTGATACCCTTCACCTCATCGAACATGCCGACGCTGTACTCTATGTGGTAAAATCAGATTTTACCGAGAAAGAAATGATCGATTTCGCTTACGGGTTCCGCAACGAAAACAGGATCGATAATATGGCCTTCGTCCTCAACAGTGTAAAACCTGAGAATACCCGCTATGGGTCCAAACTGGGCTACGGCTATTATTCGGAAGAGCACATCCACAAACCGAAGTGGTGGAAACGGTTTGGGCTGTAGGATGCTGGGTGGTTGAGTGATTGAATGGGTTAGTGGTTGAGTGGTTGAGTGGTGTAGTAGTTTAGTTGTTTAGTGGTTTAGTGAGGAATGCTGGCTGATGGAGGCTGGCTTCTGGCATGTGGCATGTGGCTTCTGGCATTTAACTTCTGGCGTTTGGCTTCTGACATCCAAAATCTAACATCCATCATCCAGCTTCCAGCATCTAAAATCTAAAATCTAAAATCTCTCCTCTCCTCTCCTTCACAAAATTACCACAAACCCCACCCATACTGGTCTGTATTTTGTAAATTTGCGGACTGTTAACATTATTGGAACGGGCATGCTGTTCACCATCATACTATGAAAAAAATACTCATCACCGGCGGTGCCGGATTTATCGGCTCGAATCTCTGTGAATATTTCATCGGCAAAGGCGACCGGGTCACCTGTCTGGATAATTTTTCCACAGGTTTTATGCATAATATCGAGCATCTGCTGGAGCATCCGCAGTTTGTCCTGATTGAAGGGGATATCCGCGATGCTGAAACGTGCGCCAAAGGCTGTGAAGGCCAGGATTATGTGCTGCATCAGGCCGCCCTGGGTTCGGTGCCACGGTCCATTAATGATCCTGTGACGAGCAATGATGTGAATGTGAGTGGTTTCCTCAATATGCTCGTGGCCGCGCGTGATGCCCATGTGAAACGCTTTATCTATGCCGCCAGTTCTTCCACCTACGGAGACTCCGATTCCCTGCCGAAAGTCGAGGAGGTGATTGGAAGACCGCTGTCGCCCTACGCCATCACCAAATATGTGAACGAGCTCTACGCTGATGTGTTTTCGAAAACTTACGGCATGGAGTGTATCGGTCTCCGGTATTTCAATGTCTTTGGGAGGAAGCAGAACCCCAACGGTGCCTATGCCGCGGTGATTCCGAAGTTTGTCATCCAGCTGATGAACCATGAAAGTCCGGTCATCAACGGTACCGGCGATTATTCCCGCGATTTCACCTACATCGACAATGTCATCCAGATGAATGAGAAGGCCATGCTTTCCGAAAACCCTGAGGCGGTGAACACTGTTTATAACACGGCAGTGGGCGACCGTACCACCCTGAATACGCTGGTCGCTTATCTCAAAGAATACCTGGGAACTTTCGATCCCGAAATCCTGAATGTAGAGACCATTTACGGACCAGAGCGGGCCGGAGATATCCCGCACTCGCTGGCTTCTGTGGAGAAAGCGAAAAGACTTTTGAGCTACGAACCTACCCACAACATACAGGCCGGACTTAAAGAGGCGGTGACTTGGTATTGGGAGCATTTGAGATGAGGCTTTGATGCGTGCTGGAGGCTGGGTGCTGGAGGTATGAAGTTGGGTGAGAGAGGAGTGATTGAGTGGCGATTTGATGGGTGATGGGTGCTGAATGTATGAAGCTGGATGAGGCAGGAGCTTTTGACTTTGCAAAAGAGTTTGCTTCGTCATTCTCGGCAAGGAGTGATTGAATGATTGAGTGAGGGATGCGGGGTGATTGAGTGTTTGAGGGATTGAGTGTTTGAGTGATTGACTGTTGAGTGGCTACAGTTTAGCTAGCGTTTGGCTTCCAGCATTTAGCATCCAACATCCAGCATCCACCACCCAGCATCCAACATCCAACATCTATAATCTAAAATTTAGCATGGCATCTGCCACCCTTCTTCCATCTTCCATCTTCCGACATCCAGCATCCAGGATACAACATCTATAATCTAAAATCTATAATCTAAAATCTAGCATGGCATCCACCACCCAGCATCTATTATGTTAACTTCACTTCACATCACTCCGGCATTTGCAAATAAATACTTACCTTTGTCGCTTCAAAAAAAGAAAAAAAGCAGGTGAATGAAATGCTAAGTCTTCACTTTTCAGTGTTTTACAGAAACAGTGTCGCTTTTTAACACCCTATTCTATGAAAGAAAAAATCGCCATCATCGGCCTTGGATATGTCGGTCTTCCTCTGGCCCGGCTTTTTGCCACCAAATACCCTGTGGTAGGATTTGATATCAACCAAAAAAGAATCGCTGAACTCAATGCCGGTAATGACTTTACCCTGGAGGTGGAAGAAGATCTGCTCAAATCGGTACTTGTTTCGGAGAACCCGGTGGCTTCCGGCTCCCAGCATCCCGCACCCAGCGTCCCACCCGTCATTGCGAGGAGCGACGAAGGAGCGACGAAGCAAACTCATTCCGAAGGAATGCTCGGCTCCCAGCATCCAGCATCCAACACCCCGCTCAACGGATTGTACTGCACCCACCAACTCACCGACATCGCAGCCGCCAATATCTATATCATCACGGTACCTACGCCCGTAGACAAGAATAACAAGCCTGACCTTACGCCGCTGTACAAAGCAAGCGAAACCGTAGGGAAGGTACTGAAGAAAGGGGATGTCGTGATTTATGAATCTACGGTGTATCCCGGCGCGACAGAAGAAGAATGTATTCCGGTCTTAGAAAAGATCTCCGGACTGAAGTTCAATGAAGATTTCTTTGCAGGGTATTCCCCAGAGAGGATCAATCCTGGCGATAAAGAACATACCGTAGAAAAAATATTAAAAGTGACCTCAGGCTCTACACCGGAGATTGGAAAAGTGGTGGATGATCTGTATAAATCGGTCATCATCGCCGGAACTCACCTTGCCCCTACGATTAAAGTGGCGGAAGCCGCGAAGGTGATTGAGAATTCGCAGCGCGACATCAATATCGCGTTTGTGAATGAACTGGCGAAAATCTTCAACCTCATGGACATCAATACCCATGACGTGCTGGAAGCAGCAGGAACCAAGTGGAACTTCCTGCCCTTTAAACCGGGACTCGTAGGCGGACACTGTATCGGCGTTGATCCCTATTACCTGGCGCAGAAAGCCCAGGAACTCGGCTACCATCCTGAAATTATCCTGGCGGGCAGAAGACTGAACGATTCTATGGGGTCTTATGTGGCGTCGCAGGTGGTGAAAGCCATGATTAAAAAGAATATCGCCATCAACGGCGCAAAGGTGCTTATGCTGGGTATTACCTTTAAAGAAAACTGTCCGGATGTCCGCAATACCAAGATCGTAGATGTTGTGGCTGCCTTGAAGGATTATGGAATCGACGTCACCATTTACGACCCGTGGGCCAATCCCGAAGAAGTAAAACACGAGTATGGTCTCACCTGTCTCAACAGATTAGATCACACCTGTCATTCCGAACGCAGTGAGGAACCTCTTTCCGCAGCGCAGCCGGAAAGCACCTCAACCCATCAATACGATGCAATCGTATTGGGAGTTGCCCACAACGAATTCCTCGACCTCGACCTGAGCCTAAACCTTAAATCAGATGGAATCGTTTATGATGTGAAAGGGATTCTTAAACACGCAAATTCTAAATTATAATGAAGATCGCAGTTGCCGGTACCGGATATGTAGGGCTTTCCAATGCCGTTTTGCTGGCGCAGCACCACGAAGTGGTAGCGCTGGACATCGTGCCGGAGAAAGTACAGTTACTGAATGAGAAAAAGTCGCCTATTGAGGATGACTATATCACCGACTATCTGCAGCATCAACCGCTGAACTTCAGGGCTACGTCAGATCCTGCTGACGCTTATGAGAATGCGGATTTTGTTATCGTGGCAACGCCCACCGATTACGATCCCAAAACCAATTATTTTGATACCGGCAGTGTAGAGCACGTGATTCATGACCTCATCCGGATCAATCCGAAAGCGGTAGCCATCATTAAATCTACGGTACCGGTAGGATTTACCGAAAGCCTCAGGAAGAAACTTAATTTTGAAAACATCATCTTCTCCCCGGAATTCCTGAGAGAAGGGAAAGCCCTCTACGACAATTTATATCCTTCCCGGATCATTGTCGGCGAGCAGAGTGAAAGAGCCGAGGTATTTGCATCTTTGCTGAAGCAAGGGGCACTTAAAAAAGACGTGCCTGTTCTTTTCACGAATGCGACAGAAGCCGAAGCCATCAAGCTTTTTTCGAACACGTATCTGGCACTCCGGGTGGCTTATTTCAATGAACTCGACAGTTATGCCCAAATTCATGAGCTGGACAGCCGCCAGATTATTGAAGGCGTAGGCCTTGATCCGCGGATTGGTCATCATTATAATAACCCGTCTTTTGGATATGGCGGGTATTGTCTTCCTAAAGACACCAAGCAGCTGCTGGCGAATTATGATGCGGTGCCGAACAATATCATTGGAGCAATTGTTGACGCGAACCGTACCCGAAAAGATTTTATCGCCGATTCTATTCTCGCGCGAAATCCTAAAAAGGTGGGAGTTTACCGCTTAATTATGAAATCCGGTTCCGATAATTTCCGTGCTTCTGCCATTCAGGGCGTCATGAAAAGAATCAAGGCGAAGGGCGTGGAAGTGGTGGTGTATGAACCGGTACTGAAAGAAGAAACCTTTTTCGGATCGCGGGTGACCCAGGACTTAGAAGCATTTAAAAAAGAATGTGATGTCATCATCTCCAACCGAAAAGCTCCCGAACTGGATGATGTGAAGGAGAAGGTTTATACCAGGGATCTGTTTGGGAACGACTAAGGGGGACGATGAAGTTTGGAGGATGAGGTATGGAGGATGAGGTATGAAGTATAGGTAAAAGGTATGAATGATTAACGGGATTTGAGTAATCCTTCTGTACACCATTATGTTCATAGTATATAAACATCTCTCAAGTACCCATTTCCCCGTCACCTGCATTCATTCTAACTTTTGATATCTAAACTCTAACCTCGAACCTCTAGCTTCTAACTCATAACACCTTTCCAATCAACCAAAAGAAAATCCCCGGCTCACAGCCAGGGATTATTTTTTTAAGGATGAAAACACATTTTCTTGGGTTTCTTGAATGGCAGGGAAACTAATTTAATCTTCTTTGGCCATAGTTGCAGATTTTGGCCTTTCGCACAGCGCGCCTTTTGAAAGAGCTTCCGAATCCGACAGACTTCTTGGCTATTGTACTGTCGGTGTTCCCATTTGCACTGGGCAATTTTTTCTTTAAGGCGATGGAGATCGATAATCTTGCTTCTTGGTCTTGTCCTTGGCTGTGGTATGACCTCTTTATGGGGGTCAGGTTCGCAATATTTTATGGAAGTATGGCCGAAGTGGTCTGCATCTCCGGGACTGACCATAAAATTTTTGGGATAATAAACTTTGCCTTTTATGACCGTAGATCTTATTTTTCCGGCTTTCCTATAGCGTTGCAATGTTCTTTCAGTAACATGCAGATGCTCGCACATGCTCACATTGTCATAAAACGTTGCATCTAAATCGTCTTGATGTGCGCTGTAAATTTGGGGAGCTTTGACGGTCTCTACTAAACATTCGGTAATAAGATTAATTGCTGCCTGAAGATCCCCAGATTTTGCTAAAAATTCCATAATTTTTAATTTTTAAAAAATTAGTATTTCGCACAGCCTGAACCTTTTAGCTGATGATTTAATCAACGCTTTGTTCAGGCGTACCCGTCAAAAATAGAATTTTGTTTTTTTATTAAAAAGCCTAAACGGAAAAAATAAGTGATTTAAGCTGAAAAATTGTCAAAAATTACAAAAAAGGTGCATGAATAGAGGGTTTATGAACAGATTCTATATTCTGCTTTCCGGAGGTAGGATTTGGGTCAAAAGGCAGTTTCCTTCGAATCAGCTTCGGAAAAGGTACCTTGTTGCCGAAGCCAACTGCTATTTGATTCGAATGTGATTCGAAGCCAACCCTGCCAAAAGCCAATTTCATTGGATGGCTTTTTCCAGTTCCTTTCCTTTTTCCAATTTTTTAGATTTTGGATGGTCTATTTTGCCTCCCGGCGACAATAGGTGACAAAACACGACAGCTTTATTTGGGGATTCAGACACAGAACGACGATTCGCGTCAGTTCTTGTAAATCAGGGTTTTACATTGTATGTTTGTGGTAGAAATGATGCTGCAGAGTCGTTTCGAAGTATCGGTATTTTTAAATGTTTAATCCCTAAAAAATAAAAGAAATGGGAAAAATTCAGATCGGAATCCTCGGTGGATTCCAGGGAAAAGTTGGAACCGTAGTTGGTTCCACATGGCGAGGTGAAGATATTATTAAGGCTTTACCCAAAAGAAGGGCAGATAACCCTACAGAACTGCAAAAAATTCAACGGCTGAAGTTTAAGGCAGTCAGTGAATTCCTCAATCCTTTGCGGGATACTTTGAGCAGGTATTTCAGCAATGATGTTGGGGTGAAGAGCAGGTATAATCTTGCAACGTCCTACCACCTCCTCAATGCAGTAGAGGTGACGGGTGAAGTGGCAACGATGCTGTTCAACAGGGTGATGGTCTCTAAAGGGGTGCTTTACAGTTTCCAAAACCCGACTGTGGCGCACACGGGAACTGAAGTGACGCTGAATTGGGAAGACAATTCTACGATGGGTAATGCAAAAGCGGAAGATGCCGTGCATGTGGTTTTTTACAGTGTGGAACATCAGATGTTCTTCGTGTATGAAAACGTAGCGGAACGCAGTGCGCTCACTGCCAGCATTACTTTGCCCGCAAATTTGGCAGGTACCGCAGTGGAAGCCTACGCATTTCTGTACAGCAGTGCCATTAAATTTTCTTCTAATTCGGTTTATCTGGGCAAACTTGTTCTCGATTAGTACTCGCTACAAGCGCCAGGCAACTCCCAGACTTCATGCTTTGGGAGTTGTTTTTATTTACGCAGTAGGCAATAAGCAGTAAGTAATACGCAATAAGCAATACGCCATACTCAATGAGTTACTTCAGCTAAAATCTAGCATCTGGCATCTGGCATCTGGCTTGTGGCTTGTGGCTTGTGGCTTCCAGCACCTAAAATCTAAAATCTAGAATCCCTCATCCATCTTCCATCACCCCTCGAAAGAGATTGTGCTTTGCATTGTTTACAATATACACAAACCCACATTAACAAGATTTCTTATATCCCATTGCGTCAATGTTTAAAATAAAATGGCTACTTTTGCTGAAAATTTTAAACGCCTGAAATACCCAAGTCCCTTGTTTGCAATGCTTGGCATATTGCCGCTAAAGATTTGGATTGGGAAAATTTGAGAGGTAATCAGAGATTCTATTTCAGGGATATGATGGGTTGATTCTTAACCAATTATATAAAGTAAAATGAACGAATGTCATTAAAAAAACAGGCCGTGTCCGGAATGATCTGGACTTTCTCCCAGCAATTTGGTGTCCAGTTGATTACTTTTGCAGTAAGTATTATTCTTGCAAGATTATTACTGCCTTCTGATTTCGGAACTATTGCAATGTTTAGTGTGGTAATGTCGGTTGCCTCTTCATTGGTTGACGGGGGAATGTCTTCAAGTCTCATTCGATCTACAGAAGCAGATGACCGTGATTTATCCACCATCTTTTGGTTCAATATAATGGTCGCGGTTGCCATGTATCTTATTATTTTTTTTACCGCCCCTCTGATTGCTAACTTTTATAAAGTAGAAATACTGACCTCAGTCATCAGAGTGTACAGTATTACCATTATCATTAGATCTTTAACAGCAGTACAGGGAACCAGATTTGTGAAAGCTATGGATTTTAAGACACTGTTCAAAATCCAATTACCATCATTGATTATCGGAGCGGTGTCGGGCGTTGTGATGGCTTATATAGGTTTTGGAATTTGGGCATTAGTTTATTATCCGATCATACAGGCAGTTGTTGGAGGTGTTCAGTTGTGGTGGTATAGCAAATGGAGACCATTACTGCTTTTTGATCAACCGAAGTTCAAAGAGCATTTTAGCTTTGGATATAAAATGACCT
Source organism: Kaistella sp. (assembly GCF_032060305.1). NCBI lineage: Bacteria > Pseudomonadati > Bacteroidota > Flavobacteriia > Flavobacteriales > Weeksellaceae > Kaistella > Kaistella sp. The sequence continues at coordinate 13,349 of NZ_DAMBHK010000005.1, forward strand.
TATCTGGCCTGTTAGATACCGTGTTTAACAATATCTACACTATTCTTATCGGAAAATACTTTTCCAATGCCCAGTTAGGATATTACAATAGAGCAGATAATCTCAAACAATTACCTGTTGCAAATCTTTCAACAGCACTTAACAAAGTAACCTTTCCTCTATTTGCTCAATTAAAGAATAATGATGAGAAGCTGAAAGAGGTGTACAAAAAATTGATGAAACTGGTGATTTTTATTATTGCACCCGTTTTATTTTTGATGATGATAGTAGCAGAACCAATGATCCGCTTTTTATTGACTGACAAATGGTTGCCGGCAGTACCTTATCTGCAGGTTCTCGTCTTGTCAGGCATCCTGTATCCAATTCATGCATATAACCTTAATATATTGAACGTAAAAGGTCGTTCAGATCTATTCTTAAAGCTCGAATTTTGGAAAAAAGGATTGCAAATCATATCGCTGCTTGCATCCGTACCTTTCGGCATCATAGGAATTGTTTGGGGACAGGTTATATTTTCAGTTTTGGCATTTTTTATCAATACCCATTATACCGGAAAATATTTAAAATATGGATCGTTCCAACAGTTAAAGGATTTAATGCCCATCATATTTCTTTCTGCATTTCTTGCATCAGTTATTTATTTAGCTGATCATTTCTTTTTCAATAAATGGTTAGATTTGCCAAGATTAATCGTGTTATCCTTGATATACGCTGGACTTTATCTGGGAATTGTATGGATATTTAAATTCAAAGAAATTAATTATATTAAAGAACTTATCAAAAAATGATCCCCGTAACCAAACCTTTTTTACCGCCACAACAGGTTTACCAACATTATCTTGATGGAATCTGGAAACGCAATTGGCTCACCAATATGGGGCCGCTTGCCAGTGATCTTGAGCTTAGGCTGAAAGAACATCTGAAACTTGATCATCTGCTTTTTGTGACCAACGGAACGGTGGCGTTGCAAATGGCGATTAAAGCCTTATATCTGAAAGGAGAAATCATTACCACGCCCTTTTCCTTTGTGGCGACCACGAGCAGCATTGTGTGGGAAGGATGTACACCGGTATTTGTGGATATTGATGAAGATTCTCTGAATATCAATGCGGATCTTATTGAGGGAGCGATAACTGATAAAACCTCCGCCATCCTGGCGACGCATGTTTATGGTAATCCTTGCGATGTGGAGAAAATTGAAGAGATTGCCCAAAAGCATCAGCTTAAAGTGATATACGATGCCGCTCACGCTTTTGGAGTGGAGGTGAATGGGAAATCGATCTTTGAGTACGGAGATATTTCTACCTGTTCGCTGCATGCTACCAAGCTCTATCATTCAGTAGAGGGCGGATTGGTGATTACCAAAGATGCTATTTTGTTGAAAAAGTTAGCGTACATGAGAAACTTTGGTTTCGATGGTCCGGAAAGCTTTGCTGAATTAGGAATTAATGGAAAAAACTCGGAATACCATGCCGCGATGGGATTGGCAAACCTGAAATATTTGGACGCCATCCATCAGAGAAGAAAGGAACTCACCGAAAGGTATGATGAAAAACTAAAAAACCTAAAAGCAAGAAGACCCATATGGCATGCCGGTTCCGAAAACAACTTTGCCTATTATCCTTTGGTGTTCGAATCGGAAGCATTGATGTTGAAATGTGTGGAGCTGCTGAAACTGAATGAAATCTTTACCCGCAGATATTTTTATCCTTCCCTAGCATCTTCTTTGCCTTACGTGAAGCCTCAGGAATTGCTGGTAACAAGCGATATTGCACAAAGGGTTTTGTGTTTACCTCTGTATTATGACCTCACTTTGGAAGAAGTGGATTTAATCTGTCGTTTAATATTAAGAGTTCAAAATAACTGATTATGCTGATCATTGGTGCGAAAGGTTTCGCAAAAGAAGTGCTTGAGATTCTTCATCAAAACGGACAAACAGAAGATCTTTGTTTTTATGATGATGTGAATGACGATGTGCATGAGAAATTATTCGGGCAATTTCCTATTTTAAGAACAATGGAGCAAGCAAAAACCTATTTCAAAGAAACCTCAAATCAATTTGTTTTAGGTATTGGAAATCCTCTTTTGCGCAAAAAACTTTGTAACCAATTTGAAAATATAGGGGGCGAGCTAAGCAGTACCATCAGCAAAAATGCTGAAATAGGAAATTTTGGAATTAACATCAGTTCAGGATGTAATATCCTTCCAGGAGCGAAAATTTCAAATGATGTAGAAATAGGAAAGGGCACCATGATTTATTATAATTCAGTGATTACTCATGATGTTAAAATTGGGGAGTTTTGTGAAATCTCACCATCGGTCAACATCCTGGGAAGAGTGCATATTGGTAATTTTGTAAGTATCGGAGCAGGCTCCGTAATTTTTCCTGATGTGGTTATTGGTAGCAATTCGGTCATTGCTGCAGGAGCAGTGGTGAGGAATAATGTGCCTGAAAAAGTGATGGTCGCCGGAATACCAGCGGTGATTAAGAAAGAATTGATAAAGCCATAGAATGAAAAGAATTATTCATTTTGCCAATGATGAAAAGTTTATAGATAAAGCTTATGATGAATTCAAGCAGTTTGAATCATTAGCCCATTCGCATTTTACTATTTTCAGTAATAATTCTCAATTGAAGCACATTCGTTTTAAGTGTTCTATAGCAGATGAAAATTATTTTAAACATCCAGAAACAGAGGTAATCTTAAATTCTTATGATTTAATTATTATTCACTTCATGGATGTAAGATATTTTGATTTGCTTAAAAACCAAAGAATTAAAACAAAAATTTTATGGATTGGATGGGGTGGAGATTACTATTGGTTGATCAATACGCTTAATAATTTCTCAATATATAAGGAATTAACAAAAGCCCAACTTGGAATAAAAGACAACTTTTTTCTCAAAATTCTGAAAAAGTATAAAAACAACAAAAATGTAAATTTACTGAATAGAGTAAATTACTTTTCACCAGTATTAGAGGAAGACTTTTCACTAATTAAGAAAAACTATAAGAATTTTAAGCCTCAATACGTTGCATGGAATTATGGTAATCTAGAAGACCACTATAGATCCGATTTGCCAATACTTGGGGATGCTGTACTTTTAGGGAATAGTGCTACTGCTACCAATAATCACTATGATCTTATCAAGATTATTGACCAACTAAATCTCTCTAATGAAAAAATCTTCATACCGGTAAGTTATGGAGAGAAAGGATATATAGATCGCTTGAAAAAATATCTTTTGAAAAGGGATATTAATGTAAAAAATATCATATTACTGGAGGATTTCCTGACAGTGGACGAATATAATAATATACTTTCCCAATGTAGTAATGTTTTTATGGGACATATTAGGCAACAGGCAATGGGAAATGTGATCTATTTAATTTACATGGGAGCTCGGTTATTTTTCTTTAGGGAAAGTGTAGTATATAATTATCTCATCAAGAATGGTCTTGCGGTATATTCTTTTGATCAGTTACTCGACAATAGACAATTGTTACATGAAACAGTGGATTCCGAAACTCATTTACAGAATCGGGAAATCTTAAGAGCACTTTGGGGAAAACAGATCAATAGAGAGAATACGGAAAGAATAATTATGTTGGCATAAAAGTATGAATAAGAATTTACCAAAAGTTAGTGTAGTAACCATCACTTATGGTCACGAGAAATACATCAAAGAAACCCTTGATGGAGTGATGATGCAACAATATTCCGGACCCGTGGAATTTATTATCGCAAACGACAACTCTCCAGATGCCACCGAGGAGATAGTGAAGAAGTATTTCTTAGAAAATCCGGCACCAAGCAATTTTGAAATAAAATATACTAAACATGCAGCCAATAAGGGCATGATGCCTAATTTTATATGGGCATTAGAACAGGCAACCGGAAAATATATTGCCCTCTGCGAAGGCGATGATTACTGGACTGATCCTTTGAAGTTGCAGAAACAGGTGGATTTTTTCGAAGAGTATAAGGAGTGTGTATTTGTATTTACAGCAGCTATTTCTTTACGAGGCACTATAGAAGAAGAATATTTCTCGAATAAATTATTCACATCAGGTTTAATTTCTAAAAAATTATTCTTACAGAATGGAGGAGGAAACTTTGCTACCGCTTCCGTTGTTTTTAAAAAAGATGATTTATTACCAATTCCTCCATTTTTTAAAAATGCAACCGCTGGCGATATGTTCCTAGCTTTATTAGCGGTTACAAAAGGTGAAATTGGATATATTAGTGATAAAACAGCAGCTTACAGACAGATGGCATCGAATTCATGGACTGCTAGTCTCACTTATGAAAAATATGTAGAACATTACCTTACGTTACAATCCTTATTAGGAGAATTTGATCTATACACCGAAAATAGATATACTGAGATAACAAATATGTTAAGGAAATCTTATACGACCAATTATATTTACATGCAGTTAATACACTTGCCCTTAAAAGATAGTCTAATTACTGTTTTTAATAATTTATCTTTTAAAAACGATTTTAGATATAATAAACAGTTGATTAAAACATTTGTCTGGCGGTTATTAAAAAGGAGAAAAATTTTTTCATGATTTTATGAAAAAATAAAAAATAATGAAGTTTTTAAAATCTCCCCGATAATGAATATAGAAATAGCTTTTAAAATTTCTAATTCAAATGTTATTCAGATCAGATTAAACAAATTGTTTAGCAGCAGGAGATCCGACTAAGATAATCATAGAAAATATTTCATGCAAATAGTATAAACATAGTTTAATATGATGAAAAAAAATAAAGTGTATTGTATCATTGTAACTTATAATGCAATGAAGTGGATTGAGAGGTGTCTTAATACTATTCAAGAAGATCATGTTCAATTAGAAATCATTGTTATTGATAATAATTCAACAGATGAAACCGTTGCATTTATTAAAAAGAATTTTCCAAGCATTCAAATTTTTCCGCAGCAAGAAAATTTAGGATTTTCAGGTGCAAATAATTTAGGGTATGAATTGGCGAAAAAGAATAATGCTGATTTTGTTTACCTATTGAATCAGGATACTATAAGCTATCCAAACAATATTGAAAAGCTCATCAAAATTTATGATAGCTACCGGAGTATAGGGGTGGTTTCTCCTTTACATTTAAATGATGATGGTAATAAATTAGACAAAAAATTTGAAGAATACATTACCTCAGGCTCCTGCCCTCATTATATTTCCGATATTTCTTTAGGGAAAACAAAAGAATTTTATCAAATAGGTTTTGTAAATGCGGCAGCATGGTTAATTAAGGTTGAAACGATACAATCTTTAGGTGGTTTGTTTTCAAAGGCTTTTTATCATTATGGGGAAGATTCTAATTTTTTGTCCAGACTGCGATTTCATAAGAAAATATGTGTTATTGTACCAAATGTTTTTATTCATCATTTAAGAGAGGAAAGAGAAGGAAAAATGAGTACAGCATTTGAGAATAGAAAACTTTCTATAAAAAAGGTTGAAATTATGACCAATCCTAATATTTCCTATAAGAAAGCGATGTCAAATACATTTCGATATGCTGGACAACAACTTTTTAGAATGAATATTAAAGGAGCTTGTGAGCTTTTTTCATATCCTCTTTTTCATTATCATAAAATAAATAAATTTAGAGCGTCTTATAAATCAGGATCAATTCTTTAATATGTTTTCCGTAATCATTCCTTATTATAAAAAAAGAAAATACATCGAAAGGTGTCTGGATGCGGTTTTGAATCAAACGTTCAAAGATTACGAAATTATCGTCATTGACGATGGTTCCAATGATGATATTGCAGAACTCCTAGCGCAAAATTATTCAGGAAAAGTTACCTTGATTCAACAGCAAAACCAGGGTGTTTCTGCAGCGCGAAATGCCGGTATTGCTGCAGCAACTCACGATTATATTGCGTTTTTAGATGCCGATGATTATTGGAGCCCATTGTATTTGGAAAAGATGGCAGAGGTTATCCATCAGGAACAAAACATTAAAATTATCGGTTCACACTATTCTCGAATTAAAGCTAAAATTGAAACGGAAAATAAAAAGCTAGACTATTTTCTAATCAAAGAATATTTTAAGAATGCATTACGAAATATGTATTTTTTTACTTCTGCGACGGTAATTTCAAAGCGTTTTTTTGAGTCAGAGGCGGGTTTTAATCCGATTTTAAAATCTGGCGAAGATATCGATGTTTGGTTTCGTGCGGTCGCAAGTGGGGGAAATGCATACTATATTAGAAATACTTTAGTGTATTATTCTGATGAAGATGAAAACCAATTAACGGTAGCGCCAAAAAACTATCAGAATAGATTTTTTGCTAATATTGAAACGTTGTATTTTAATGAAAACAAAGTAGATAATAAGGATTTTTATGAGTTTCTCAGCAAATTTATTTATTCTAGTCTTTATCATTTCAAATATGAAAAAGACACTGAAAAGGAAAGTAACCATATTAAAAATATAATTACAAATAAGTTTTTTTTCGCTGAACTCTATTATTTGATTCCTTTTAGAATTGGTAACTATTTATTAAAAAATAATACATTTAAAAAATTAACGAGAAGGTATTTTAAATTTATATTTAGATATCTACATACGTAATTAAAAAAAACTAAACTTCTCAATCATGAAAAAGCTGTTGTATGTTATTGGTTCTCTTGAAAATTCAGGTGGAAGCGAAAGAGCACTTACAGGAAGAGTTAATTATCTTGTAGAAAATTATGATTATGATATCACTATCGTTACGACTAACAAAAATAGTTTAAAAAGCTACTATCCTATTAATCCGAAAGTTAAATTGGTGAACATTCCCATCTCCTTTGCCAAAAATACTTTAGCAGAAAAGCTGGAATATATTTTTTTTAATTCTCATAAAGAAGAGAAGGAATTATATGAATACATCAACGAACATAAATTTGACATTTGTTCTTCGTTAGGTGCAGAATCTTTTCTTTACAAGGGCAATAATGGACACTCTTTTTACAAAATCAAAGAAAATAGATTTACTTATAAAAAACTTTTAAGGGATAATGTACGTTCTATCGGCAAGAAGATTTGGCGATATTTTCGTTTCCGTAATGCGGTTATGGTTCAAAAGAAGATGGATTGTTCTGTTACCCTGACAAAAGAGGATGCTGATTTCTGGAGTAAGTATTTGAAGAAAATTGTTGTAATGCCGAATTTCATCGATACAGAAAACATTGAGTCATCTGAATTAGAGAATAAAATAGTAATCGCTGTAGGGAGATTAGAGGTCGAAAAAGATTTTGAATCATTAATTGAATCTTATTTTCTCGTAGCCCATAAATATCCGGAGTGGAAACTCCATATTTATGGTGATGGATCTTTAAAATCGAAGTTACAAGACCTCATAAATGAAAAAAAATTGACAGATAAAGTCATCTTAAAAGGATCTGTTAAGAATATTTATGAGCAATATTTACATTCGTCTATTTATGTTCATACTGCAGTTTACGAGGGGTTTGGTTTAACTATTTTGGAGGCCATGGCCCATAAGCTACCAGTAGTTGCCTTTGAATCTGTAGGAGGCGTAAAGGTTTTGGTAAAAGATAATGAAAATGGGTTTTTAATCAAAAATCGAGATAGAGTATTGTTGGCGGAAAAAATCGGAAAATTGATTTCGGACAATGAATTAAGAAATGCAATGGGGGCGAAATCCCAAACAATTGCTCACGAGTATTCCGTTGAAAATATCATGGAAAAATGGCACCAATTCTATAGCACCATCTAAAATGAAAATCCTGCGCCTCACTACCCTCCTAGATTTCGGAGGACAAGAAAAACAATATCTGAGTTTTACGGAAAAACCGGAACTGCTCAAGCATCACTATGTTTTTGCGGCCATTGGTTTTGGGGGAAATGCCGAAGAAACGCTTAGGGAAAGAGGATTTGAAGTGCATATTCTGAATCAACCTTTTGCCATCAAGAATATCGCCAATATTTGGAAAGTCTATCAACTGATCAAAAAATTAAAGCCCGATGTGGTACACACCGCAGCTGCAGAAGCCAATTTTCATGGCATGATTGCAGCGAAATTGGCAGGGGTGAAAACCATTATCGGTGAAGAAGTGGGAATTCCGAATCATTCTTCAACCGCTCAGAAAGTATTCAGACAGGTGTACCGGTTTGCCGATCGCATTATTGGGGTGTCTCAATCCGTAAAAAATCATTTGGTGCAAATCAAAGAGATTCCTGCAAGCAAAGGTGAAGTCATCTATAATCCGGTGAGTTTACCCAGGCAATCTCCTAAAGCAGCATCAGAAAAATTTGAAATCGTATATGTCGGAAGATTGGAAAAAGTGAAAAATGTGGAGACTTTGATCCGTGCATTTGCCAATTCCCGTCCTAAGGATGCTCACCTCACCATTGTGGGTGATGGAAGAGAGCGCGAACATTTGGAGGCCTTATCCGCTCAACTTCAAATGCAAGATCAAATCACCTTTACCGGTTTCACCTCCGAACCGTCCAAATTCCTCTCCAATGCAGATTTATTTATTCTGCCTTCGTATTCAGAAGGGTTCGGGATTGCCGCTGCCGAAGCGATGTTTTTGAAAATCCCGGTCTTGTGTTCCAAAGTTGGAGGCATTCCCGAATTTGTGAAAGAGGGCGAAAATGGATGGCTATTTGATCCGAAAAATACCGAAGAATTGACTTCGAAACTGACCGAGATTATGGCGATGGATGCTTCCGTTCTCCTTAAAGTTGGAGAAAAAGGGCACGAAGAAGTAAGCCAAAAGTTTACCGTAGAGCGGTATATCGAAAATATAGAAGGATTTTATCACCATTTGCATCATGATTAGAGTATTACATATTATGTCCACCGTTACAGGCGGTGGCGTGGAACGCAGACGCCTTTCGCTTGCAAAAGCATTTAAAGGTTCTGCCTTTAAAATGAAACTCGTTGGTACTTTCAAAAGTGGAAATATCGCCGAACAAATTGAAGCAAACGGTGTGGAAATCATTGAAGTTGGTGACTTTAATGGGCCTTTTCATTGGGAAAAGCATCGAAAAATTCAGCAGATTATTGAGGATTTCCAACCCCATATTATTCACGGTGCGGTGTATGAAGGGGTCACCATGGCGGCCATCAATGGTTTTATCAAAAAAGTTCCTATTGTATTGCTCGAAGAAACTTCTGATCCGCAAAACCGATCCGCGAAAGCAAATTTCTTGTTGCGCATCTTTTCTTGGGCAGCCGATCGGTTTATCGCCATTGCTCCCAATGTGGCAGATTACCTGACCAATACCGCAAAAGTATCTGCTAAAAAAGTCATCACCATCAACAACGGAGTCGAAATTCCGCGCGAAGTTTCAGCAGAGGAAATATCGCAGTTAAAGGAAAAGTACAGCATACAGGAAAGTGATTTCATCGTAGGTTCTGTGGGAAGATTGTTCAATGACCACAAGAAAATCACGGATATTTTGGAAGCGGTCAAGCAGTTGAATTTGCCTCACTTAAAATTGCTGATTGTCGGTGGAGGACCCGATGAACAATTGCTTAGGGATAAAACGACCGAGTTAGGCATCGCTGATCGGCTGATATTTACCGGCTATCAATACGATACCGCGCCTTATTATCGGTTGATGCAGTTGTTCTGCATCTCTTCCCAAAGGGAGGGCTTTGGCTTGGTGGCTGCAGAAGCGATGTTGCATCACCTTCCCGTATTGGCGACCAAAGTAGGGGGGTTACAGAATGTAGTGAAAGATCAGGAAACCGGTTTTTTAGTTCCTCCTAACAGTCCGGAACAACTGGCAGAGAAAATACATTATTTTTATGAACATACCGATGCATGTGCTTCAATGGGAGAAGCAGGATATCGCCGAGCCATCGAAAACTACACCGAGGAACGGTATGTGAAAGCGGTGGAAAAACTTTATTTAGAATTGCTGGAAAAGAAAGGAATCAAATAACTTTGGGCGACATTAAGATAATATCTGAAAAACTAACATGAAAAACCTCCTCTTTATCACCTGGGACGGTCCACAGACTTCGTATATGGAAGGGCTGTTTATGCCCATTTTCCACGAAATCGCAAAACGTGAGGATCTTGCTTTTCATGTCATGCAGTTCACCTGGGCAGACGGGCAGAAAACCACTGCGGTAAAAAAAATTGCGGAAGATTTTGGCATCCGATATACCGCTGTTCCCATTCTGAAAAAACCGGTGGCTTCTCTGGGGAGTATGATCACCCTTTTTACTTCTTCGGGGAAAATTAAGAAGTACATCAAAGAACACCATATTGACATCGTGATGCCGCGGAGTACTTTTCCGGCCTTCATGGTCAGCAACATAAAAAACAGAAACTTTAAAATCATCTTCGATGCGGACGGGCTACCGATTGAAGAACGGGTGGATTTTGCAGGACTCAAAAAAGAGAGCCGGCAGTACCGTTGGATGAAATGCATTGAAACCCGCATGCTGAAAAATGCGGATTATGTCATTACCCGCTCCCAAAAAGCGGTGGACATTCACCTCCAGACATTGGGTGAAGACTTCCGGTCTAAATTCTCGGTCGTGCTGAACGGCAGGGATACGGAACAGTTCAGGTATGATCAGGATAAAAGAACAGCGGTAAGGGAACGGTTAGGGATAGGGAATGCACTGCTTTTCGTGTATGCCGGCTCGCTGGGGCCGCAATATTGTTTCCAGGAAATGCTGGAGGTTTTTCAAAACTATGCCGCAACTCATCCCGCGCACTTCCTTATCCTGACGGGGAATACAGACTATGCGGAGAGTCAGATCCCGCCTGGTCTTTCTTCCAGAATTACCGTTGAAAAAGTCCCGGTGGCGGAAGTTCCGGATTATCTAAATGCCGCGGATTTTGCTTTTGCTCTCCGTCAGCCTTCCTTCAGCATGCAAGGGGTCGCTCCGATCAAACTGGGGGAATACCTGCTTTGCGGGCTACCGGTGTTGGCGAGCAAAGGCATTGGCGACAGTGATGCCATTCTTCAGCACTTTAAAGATTGCCTGCTCTACGACCACCGCAAAGGAATGGCGGCGCAGCTACCGGAAATCCTGACCTTTGCAGAAAATGCTATCTTTGCCGACAGAAGCGGCATCAGCGAAACCGCGCAGCAGTATTTTTCACTGGAGGCTGCGGCAGCGTCGTATCTTAACGTATTGAGAATTTTATGAAAATCCTGTATTTCACCAAATATTCCCGCAACGCCGGCAGCAGCCGTCTCCGCAGTTACCAGTACGTACCGTGGCTGGAGGATGCCGGTTTTAAGGTTGAGATGAGTCCGCTCTTCAGTGAGCAGTACCTCGTGAATCTCTATGCCGGTACATCCACATTGAAGGAAGCGGTAAAAGGGTATACAAAAAGGTTGTTAAAGCTGTTCTCTGCGGCAAAATATGACCGTATTGTGATTGAAAAAGAAGTGTTCCCGTATTTGCCTGCCTTTGCGGAACGGTGGCTTTCGCTTTTGGGGGTGAAGTATATAGCAGATTACGATGATGCGATTTTTCATAATTACGACCGGCATCCCAATCCGATGATCCGCCGTGTTTTAGGGAAAAAGATCGACCGCGTGATGAGGTATGCGGACACGGTGGTAGCAGGTAATTCTTATCTGGCAGCACGGGCAGAGCAGGCAGGTGCCAAAAGCATCGATATCATCCCTACCGTTATCGATCTTTTGCGCTATCCGAAGTTAATTCCTGCGGACGATCAGCCTGTCGTTCTGGGCTGGATTGGCACGAAAACGACTTTTGAGAAACATGTAATGCCCGTGATGGGATGGCTGCAGAAGGCTGTCGAAGAAAATGATATGGTCTTTCATCTGGTCGGGGTGCAGCCGGAGCAGGATTATGGGGACAGAATCAGATTCTTTCCCTGGAACGAGGAGACTGAGGTGGCGATGATCCGGTCCTTCAGCATCGGGATTATGCCCCTTCAGGATTCGCTGTGGGAACAGGGGAAATGTTCCTATAAACTCATCCAGTACATGGCGTGTTCCAAACCGGTAATCGCGTCTCCGGTCGGCATGAATAAGGAAGTGGTGCAGGAAGATATCAACGGCTATACGGCTACCGGCGAATCCGAATGGCGGGAGGCGGTTAAGCTTCTTGTCAGTGATGCAAAGAAAAGAGCAGACTTTGGCAATGCCGGCCGAAAAATGGTTGAGGAGAAATATGCGCTGCAGGTGACAGCGAATAAATGGATTGCATTACTGAGAAAACCAATATAATATGCTGCTGGATCTCTTTTACATACCGATCATTATAGTCCTGGGGCTGGGGTTTATCAACCTGTTCAGCAGCCAGTTGACAGCAAGGGATACCGACATGCTAAAGAAACTTTTCTTCTTTCATCTGCTGTTGGGCACCTACTACTGTTTTTTTATCCAAGGCGATGCGATAGGGTACTGGCGGGTGCCCAAAGCCTATACGATGGATACTTTTAAAGAGGGGCTGTTCAACGGGGAAGGTACTATGTTTATGTATGCGTTTAACTTCATGTTCTCGAACCTGCTCAACATGTCTTACCTGTCGAACACGCTGTTATTTTCCCTCTTTGGTTTTATGGGGCTGACTTTCTTTTATATGGTGGCGGTGAAGACCATCACCTTCAATACCATGATGTTCGGGTATGTTCTTTTTCCGCTGATCTTTTTTCTGCCCAACCTCCATTTCTGGAGTGCCGGGGTCGGGAAGGACACCACGCTTTTTCTCTGCATCGGCATGTTTGCCTATGGCATCCTTAAACCCATTACCCGGATTCCGCTGCTGGTACTCAGCGTCCTTTTGGCTTTGGCCATACGTCCGCACATCGTACTGTTCCTGATGGCAGGGTTTGGACTTGCTTATATTTTTGGGGGAAAGGTCTCGGTCTTTCAGCGGGTGCTTTTTTCCGGGGTACTGATCGGCATCGGTTTGGCGATTTTGCCTTCCGTCATGGAATTTGCCAAGATTGAAGAGGCGTCCGCTGAGGGATTTGATAAGTTTGCGGAAGCCAAGTCAAGCGTGCTTAGCCGGGCTTCCAGTGGATCACGTATTGATGTCAGCGGGATGCCTTTTCCGTTGAAGGTGCTTACCTTCTGGTTCAGACCTTTTTTCTTTGATGTCCGCAATCTTAATGGACTGATCGCTTCTATTGAAAACCTGATTTTTGTTATCGTCTTTTTAAAAGCTATGCTTAGCAAACCTTTGACCGCCTTCAGAAAGGCGCCCTTTGTGATTAAAGGGCTCGTCTTCTTCCTGATCTTTGGGTCTTTCGCTTTTTCCCAGTCGCTGGGGAATGTCGGCATTATGATCCGGATGCGCAATATGTTCCTGCCCGGGATGCTCATCTATCTGATGTGGGTGTTCTCCTACCAGAAGCAGGTGGCCAGGGAGCAGATGCTGGCGTATCAGGAGAAACTGCGGCAGAATCCGAAGCTGAAGGAAAAGATAGCAAAAGGGTAACCACCCCGGCCTTCCGGCAAAGCCGTAAGGCCACCCCTCCGGAGGAGGGGAATGCTCGGTTTTTCTTTTGTGAGGGAGGTGTTGGGTAGTCAGCACTGGGCATTTTTCCGAAGTGCCATTTTATTCCATCGGGTGTTGATAATGTAGATGTCGGTAAAGTTCCACCGTACAGCTTTATCCGATTCTCTAAGATCCACGGGGATATTCCCCTCCCCTGGAGGGTGTCCGTGTGCGCACGGATGGGGTGGTTATTTTTCAACCGACAGGGCTGTTTTTCCACCCAAAGGACGGTTCTTTCCGGAGTTTATTCAGCAGATTCCTTTATCCCATAATGCTCCATGATGAAGTTTTCCAGGTCTTTTATGACAATTACCATATTGTTTTTAATATCATGATTTGAAATTCTGAACACCTTTACTCCATAACTTTCCAGATCAGATTGTCGCTTCTTATCATATTCCTGTTTGAAGTCATGACTCCAGCCATCAATTTCAATAGCCAGACCTAAATTTTTAACATAGAAATCTACAATATAGTTTCCGATAATTTTCTGCCGGTCAAAATCAATTTGGTGGAACCTGCCGCGGTGAACCTGTTTCCAGAACAGTAATTCACAAAGAATCCGGGCTTTCCTTTTATCCGGAAGCAGAGGTTTCAGCTTTGCATGATAAGGCAGATTTTCAATTCTGTTTTTTCGGATGGGAGTACCCCGGATGTGGGTGAGGATTTTCATGTGTTTCTTTTAAATAAAGATAGGGAATTATGAGAAATAGCCAGGCCGTGAGACCACCCCGTCATCCGCTGGCGCGGCTGCCACCCCTCCGGAGGAGGGGAATGCTCGGTTTTTCTTTTGTGAGGGAGTTTTTGGGAAGTCAGCACTGTTCAATTTTCGGAAGTGCCATTTTATTCCTTCGGGTGTTGATAATGTAGATGCCGGTAAAGTTCCACCGTACAGCTTTATCCGATTCTCTGTGATACACCGGGATATTCCCCTCCCCTGGAGGGGTGCCGGTACGCCTCTGGCGTACCGGTGGGGTGGTGCAACGTGGCCTTCATCACTCCCTGTTTTTGAACTTTGATATCCTGCAGGAAAAACCACCCCGTCCTTTCATCTGCGATGAAAGGCCACCCCTCCAGAGGAGGGGAATACGCGGTTCTCCTTTTGGAGGGATGGAATTAGAAACACTTTACGTTATTTTTTTTCAAAGCTTTAACAAAAATCTTCCTATTTTTACGGCAGCATGAAAATCCTCCACCGTGTTTTTCCGGTTCTGCTGTTGGCCTACCATCTGCTGTTCGCCTGGATAGGATACCAATACATCCTGACCCATCACGGGGATGCAGAACGGTATTGGTTTCTCGGACAGGACCTTTCTGCTTCGTCATGGACTGATTTCCTGAAACCGGGTACTGATGTGGTGAAGTTGCTTACTTTTCCGCTCGTCAAGTTTTTTAATCTTCCGTTCTGGAGCGGCTTCCTCATCTTCAGTCTGCTCAGTTTTGCAGGCGTGCTCATCCTTTACCGGAATTTAATGCGGCTCGCAGGAAGTAAGGTAAAATTACAGATTCTGGTGGTGTTGCTGATGCTGCTTCCCAACTTCCACTTCTGGACTTCCCTCATCGGGAAGGAAGCGCTGATTCTTATTCCGCTCACCATCTTTTGTGCTGAACTCAGCCGGAAGAGGTATTTCAGTGTATGGCTCATTATTTCATTGCTGGCAGTAGCGGTCATCCGCCCGCATGTGGCGTTTGTGCTTGCCCTGAGTTATGTTCTGGCGCTTCTGTTCACGCTCCCGCTTTCTTTAAAAAGAAAAGCAGTGTTATTGGGCGTACTCGCTTTGATGACGGGCCTGTTTACGTGGCTGCTCGCCGGCCTTCAGGATTTCAGTGGTGGATTTCAGCGGGTTCTTCAGAAATATGAAGCCCATATCAGTTATTTTAAAACAACAGACGGCTATGTTCCCCTTGACCGGTATCCTTTGCCTTATAAATTCTTTACGTTCTGGTTTCGTCCGCTGCCATTTGAAAAGGAAGGAGGGCTGTATGGGGTGATCAGTATTGAAAATACCATGCTCCTGGTGCTTTCCCTCTTTGCAGCTTTTTATTCAGTAAAATATTTAAGTATCCTGAAAAAGCAGATGCTCTTCGTTTTTCCTGTAATCATGCTGTTCATCTTCACCCTGATGTATGTTTATGCCTACGCCAACTACGGCATTATCATGAGGACGAGGGTGATGGGAATGCCGTTCTTTGCCGTCCTGCTGGTGGAGGTTTTTGGAGTTGCTGTAAATGAGGCAGGTGCTTCGAAAAAGAGGTTGTTTTCCTGAAGGGATGGAAGATGGTGCTGGATGCTGGATGCTGGGTGATGGGTGATGTAAGATGGAAGATGGGTGAGAGATGCTGGAAGATGGGTGCGGGAAGATGGATGCTGAATACTGGAAGATGGAAGATGGAAGATGGAGGTTGGATGTAAGAGGCAAGAAGCCATAAGCCCTAAGCTAAAGGCAAGATGCTTGATGCTGGGTAATTTGAGGTCCTTCAAAATATTCCGTCTGGGTTTCCGTTATCAGGGTGATGAACAAATGGGATTTATTTTATAGTTTCTAGTGTTAAAATGACTGAATTTTATCCCGTTATTGGTATAATTTATGTAATATTGCGGAGGAAAAAAAATCTTAAAATCTTAGGGGGTAGTGAGATTTATATGAACCGAATTTGCTGTTAAAACAGCTTTGATGTTGTGAAAAAATTAGTGAGAATAACGACGGTACCCGTGTCACTCGACAAACTGCTGGGGAACCAACTCCACTTCATGAATGAACATTATGAGGTTACTGCCGTGTCGTCGGACCGTGAGAGCCTCCGTAAGATTGCTGACAAATATGGCATTGGCCATCATCATATTGAGATGACCCGCAAAATTACCCCTTTCAAAGATCTGAAATCCTTCTGGCAGGTCTACAGATTCCTCAGAACCCACCGCCCCGAAATCGTGCACACCCATACCCCGAAAGCGGGACTTATCGGGATGGCCGCAGCATTTTTTGCGGGCGTGCCTGTGCGCATGCATACGGTGGCCGGTTTACCGCTGCTGCAGGCCAAAGGCCTGAAAAAGCAGGTGCTCAAGATCGCGGAACGTACAACCTACTCCTTTGCCAACGGGGTGTATCCGAATTCCTTCAATATGGAGAAAATCATTGAAGACTACGGGTTCTGCAGTGCCGGAAAACTGAAAGTGATTGGTAACGGGAGTTCCAACGGCATCGACCTTCAGCATTTTAATCCTGAACAGTATCCGGAAGAGGAAGTTAAAAGAATAAAAACTTCGCTTGGCATCACCGAAAACGATTTCACTTTCGTATTTGTAGGGAGGCTCGTGAAAGACAAAGGCATCAACGAACTGGTTTCCGCCTTTTCCGCGCTGTCTAAAAAGCATAAAGGACCTTTTAAACTCCTGCTCGTAGGGAACTATGAGGAAAAACTCGATCCCCTGCTGCCGGAAACCCTTAAAGAAATTGCACAGAATCCCAATATTATCAGCACGGGTTTCCGCGAAGATGTACGCCCTTACTTCGCTGTGAGTGATGCGCTTGCCTTCCCGAGTTACCGGGAGGGCTTCCCCAATGTAGTGCTGCAGGCTGCAGCCATGAATCTGCCGTGCATTGTAACCAATATCAACGGCTGCAACGAGATTATCGCCGATGGCGTGAACGGCCTGCTGATGCCGGTAAAGGATGAAACTGCACTCGAACAGGCGATGTACCGCCTTTACAGTGATCACGCACTCTATGGCAAACTGCAGTCCAATGCACGAAACAGTATTGAAGGGCGCTTTACCCAGACCCTGCTCTGGTCACAGATCCGTGAGGAGTACGACCGCCGCTGGCTGCTGTCCACCCCTTCCTCAAGCCGCACCAAAAGACTTACCCGCATCATTATAGACAAAGCATCTGCGTTTCTGTCTTAGTTGATGATGGGTGCTGGATGTCTGATGCAAGGTTTCAGGTGCTCCACCATGGATAAAGGGTTTATGTGTTGGAGGATTTTCATCTCCATTCATTTTATTTTTAACGTTTACATGTGACTCCCTGCAGAAAGTTTTTTTCTGAAGCAAAATTCATGTCACTATATCCTTCTTTTTAACGGAATTTCTTCGGTAAAACAGCTGCAGGGGATGACAAAAAGTGGTTATAAAGCCCGCTTCTTGACCAGGGGAATCCTTCGGTTTCGCAGCATAGGGCGCTTTTGACTTCATCAAAACACTGCGGTAGGTTTGCTTTGCAAAAGAGGCTGCATCACTCTGCGCTATGATATTAGCACCGTAACGGCTTCGCCGCGGTGAGTCTCCTCCGGAGTGACAAAGACCTGTGTTGAAAGTGAGGGCTTTGCTGAACGGTTTGTTTGGTGCGGGGTGCGGGGAGCAGGAAGCGGGGAGCTGCAAGTTGGATGACCTTTGCTTCTCGGCAGCGGTAGCTTGTCGCTGCGCTAAGTACTATGACAGTGGGCACCGTTACGGCTTTGCCGCGGCAAGGCTCCTCCGGAGTGACAAAGATGTGTTTTGACAGTGTAGGATTTGCTCATAGGCTTGCTTCGTCGTTCCGCTTCGCTGCACTCCCCGCAATGAAGTCACTTAAACACCTCCATCACTTCCTCAACCGTCACCTTTCCAAAGTAGTCGGTTAAATCGACGTTTTCGAGGATGCTGCGCAGTTCCTCTTCCTCATGCTTGTGCCCGATGAGCAGGTCTTCCAGTTCTTCAATGGGTTTCGGCGCAAAGAAATCACCGAAAATCTTGGCTTTTTCGATGTTGCCCTTTACGACATCGAGGTGGACTTCAATAAATCCTGCCGGCACCTTGATGGCTTTCTGAAAACTGTAATTCGGGGAGAAGCCGAAGTTCCAGTCCCAGGTTTCATACTTTTCTTTCATGAGCTGTTCGATGCCTTCCCGGTCTTCGGTTGTCAGTTCATAGCGTTCCGCACCGGGATTGCTGCTGATGATCTCGTCCGTCAGCAGGTTTTTCAGTACTTCCGTTGTGGTGTCCTCAGGCAGATAATGGATGAGGTTGGTTACCCGTGCCCGGTTGGATTTGGTGGCCTTGTCGATGAACTTCAACGGGTTGGCTTTAAGGGCTTCCCCCAGAACCTCCATTTCTGAATTGAGGAGCAGGGTACCGTGTTGAATCATTTTCCCGTTTTTGGCAAGTTTCGCATTGCCACTGAACTTTTTGCCGTCAACCAGCAGGTCGTTGCGGCCCTGCAGTGCGGCAGGCACGCCGAGGCGGTTCAGCAACCGGAGGACGGGCTGGGTGAAGACCGAGAAATCCCCGAAATCATGGTCGCCCAGAAGGGTATGAAAAGAAAAGTTGAGGTTGCCCAGGTCGTGGTACACCGCGCCGCCTCCCGACATCCGTCTTACGACTTTGATTTCTTTATCCTGTACATAGTCGAGATTGATTTCTGCCAGCGTGTTCTGGAATTTTCCAACAATAATGGAGGGCGCGTTCACATAGAGCAGGAAAATATCTTCCGTGGGAAAACGGTGGAGCAGGAATTCTTCGCTTGCGATATTGAAATAGGCGTTGCTCGAAGGGGAGTCGATGATGAGCATGGGGAATGTTTTTGCAAAAATAGGGAAAAATGTTGGGTGATGGGAGCTGGGAGAGGGAAGAGGGGAGTTGGATGCTGGGTGATGGGTGATGGGTAGGGAAGAGGGGGATGTCTGTCCCTGATAGAGGTTGACCAAAAAGTCACCGCATGATGAAAGCTTATTTAAGAAAACTTTAAAAGCAACGGGTTTTCAGCGAAGAATTTAAGAGAGAAATTGTGTCTCTTTTTGAGAGTAGAAAGTTCAGTGTATTACAACTAGAAAAACTTTATGGAATTTCGGAAGCGCAGTTTTAAGCATCCATCATCCGTCATCCTTCCAAAAAGTTTCCCCCATTCATTGTTATCACCACGCTTTCCCCATAGATCTTTGTCGCTCAGAAGGCGTCTAAAGTACAGATGCAGGGTAATCATTACTGCATCGTTGCGGCTTCGCCACTGTGAGACTCCTGCGGAGTGATACGCCCTCCTTCGGAAAAAACGGTGCAGCGATGGGTGTTCGGTCTATGCTGTAATTTTTTAAGCATTTGATCTTGAAAGAATTGCTACTTTTCCATTTATACGGGAAACCGTAAGGCTGTTCGGTATCAAGAAGGTATCTTGGGTATGAATTAAACTTTTTCCGGATGACCCCATATTAAGGTCATGTTTTTTAAGGGTGAAATCACGGGTTTTTTAGAATGATTTAATCCATATATTTGTATATGGTTCTTATTATATCTTAAAAAAATACCCACGATGAAAAAAATACTCCTTTTCTTATTTTTTACCTGCTTCAGTATCGTTTACGCTCAGAATATCGGAGATTACCAGTCCGTAGGAAGTGGCAACTGGAATTCAACTGCCACCTGGCAGGTTTATAACGGTACGGCCTGGGTGAATCCAACTGCCGGTCAGTATCCTGGAAATCCTGGAGGTAATTATGCTGTGACAATTGGAGCTGGACATAACGTAACTGTCAGTTCCTCTCTCAATATTACCACAGGGAATATCGTTGTGAAGGGTACCTTGACTTTAAACGCAAATCTAACACTCACCGGAACAAATCAGTTTGTTATAGATCATGGCGTCGTATTCTTTAAGAAGGGTACTGAACTTCATCTCCCTCAAAATTCAGAACTCATTATTGATATTAACAGCAGTGCCAACCCCAGCCAGGGGATGCATCCTCTAGACTATAAAGAAAATGAATGTAATAACAATACTGCTTTATATATAGGTCTGATTAAATACGCAGCTTGTAGCGGAAGCGGAAATACTGCTGCGGGTACTTTCGATGAAGTGAATAGTATTGGAGGTTCTATTTTAGCTGCACCTTTTGCAGATCCGATCGCAGTATGTCTGTCTGATAATAAACCGATTACGCTTTTGGGTTCTGTGATCCGATCCCTGTCTACACTGACGCCATCTTACAGTTGGACTCTTATCAGTAAGCCTGCTTCATCCGGTTTTGCATTTGCATCCACCACGGTTCAAAGTCCGGTTATAGGAACTCTAACCCAGGCGGGAGACTATGTTTTTGAGCTTACTGTTACTGCAGTATTTAAAAGCAGAACACTGACCAGTGTTAAACGGATCACCGTGAGTGTTGACGGAACCACTACTTTTGACGGTACTTTATGGTCTGCCGGTATTCCTACTGAACAGAATCACCGCCATGCAGTGATCAGCGGCAGTTATACTACTGAATCGCAAGGCTCTTTTTCTGCCTGCAGCTGTACGGTTACACCTGCTGGAGTTCTTACAGTGTCAGGGAATACTTTTGTGAATGTGATTGAAAAAGTCACCAATCAGGGAGTGGTTACGCAGCTTATGGTAGAATCCGACGGAAACTTAATCCAGAAACTCCCCGTGCCTAACACCGGTGCGGTGACGGTACAGCGATCTGTGACTGATATGGATAATGTTTTAGGGACCGCGATGGACTATGTTTTCTGGAGTTCCCCGGTTGCAGGACAGAACCTTCAGACTTTTTCGCCGGGTACGCTGCCCAACAGGATTTACCAGTACAATGAAACGAACGATCTGTTTACGCAGGCTTCAGGCAACTTTGTGTTGGGAAAAGGCTATGCCATACAGGCTGAAACATCGGCAGGTTATCCTCCCAACGTAGTGGGGTATTCCAAGACCTATGAGTTCAAAGGAGTGCCGCATAATGGAGATCTTAATGTCACCATTAAAAAATCTCCCAACACGGGAACCGTTGACCACGGCTACAACCTGTTGGGCAATCCTTACCCTTCCAACATCAGTTTTGATGAACTTTATAATCTGAACACAACTGTTATTCAGCCGAAAGTCTGGTTCTGGACCAATAAAATCTATACGCCGAACCAGCAGGGATCCAGTTATGACGGAAGCAATTATTTGGCATATACCAAAGGAGGATCCAACAATCCGGGAGTGAACGGCATTATTAAGGTGGGTCAGGGATTCATTGTCCAGAAAACAGCTTTGGGAGACGGGACTTTTACCTTTAAAAATATGAACGGCACTGCACCGGTACGTGTGGCGGATGCCGGAACCTTTTATCAGAAAGGCAGCATGAACCGTTTTTGGTTGGCACTGACGTCTCCGGATAAAAAAGACAATACCCTGCTGATCGGTTATTTCGCCGGGGCGGCAGACGGGTATGATGAGACCTACGATGCGAAGGCGCTGTCTATGACTCCTGATCTTTTTTATTCTGTGGTCAATGACCAGCGTTTGCTGGTTCAGGGGAAAGCTCAGGATTTCAGGGCGGCAGACCGGGTACCGCTGGGTGCCAATTTTGATCAGGAAGGAAACTATACCATTGCGCTTCAGCAGCCGGAAGGAATTTTCACTGGCAGGCAGGCGGTATATCTTAAGGATTATGAAACCGGACTTATTACCAATCTGTCGGAACAGCCTTACACTTTCGCAGCAAAAGCCGGAATCAATGAAGGCCGGTTCGAGGTTCTTTATCAGCCTCAGGCAACGCCGGTGGCTTCCGGACCTGCGAAAGATGGAATTGTGGTGTACAGAGACGGAACCCTTTATGTGATCAGATCACGGGAGAAAATCAGTCTTCTTGAAGTATACGACGGTGCCGGCAGAATGGTGTATGCTGAACGTCCGGGGAGAGAAGAGATTTCGGTTAATTCGGAGCGTTATCCTAAAGGGGTCTTCTTCTTTAAGGTTCACACCGGCGGCAGTGTCATAACGAAAAAGGTGCTGCATTAAAACCGCAGCTTTCAGTAAACCGACCTCAGATTTATGGTTTGAGGTTTTTTTTATAATTTTTTGCAACTGAGCGCAAAATTGCGCCGGCATTGCATGATTTTTGCCTCTTAGAGAATTAAAAAAAAATCTTATCTTTGCGATGATATCGGTTTAAGCATCAGTCTGTTTGCTGCTGCACATGTCGTCCCAGGTAAAAAAATACAATTATAATATATGAAAAAAAGTTTACATTTTCTCAAAAACCGCCTTCTTACAGCCTTATTTATACTGTGGTCTGCCGCTTTTTTTGCGCAGACAACGCTCGTAAATTACCAGTTTACCAATAACCTTACGGCTGATCCAGGCGCACTAGGAAATCCGGTGTTAAAGTATTATAACCCCTCAGGAAATGAAATTCCGGCCACTTTCGATAATAATATGCTGTCTACAACAGTAGATGGGAACTATCTGGAACTTTCTATTGATGCAACAGGACATCAAAGTATGGTGATTTCATTCAATGCAGATTTCACAGCTTTATTCATTGCAGGCTCCTGGAATGCGCAGGCTAACACAGGTGCGGGTAACTCCTATGTAGATATAGGAACTGTAACCATGTTTGCGCTCTTTAACAGTACAGATACAGCGAATGCATCTTTCAATCTTCCAGTAGCCGCTAATGGTAAAGCTGATCTTAAAATTAGAATTACATCTAATTTTGCTACGATTGGAGGGGCGCGTTTAAGACTTGACAATTTGAAGCTTACTTCAGGATCACCTAATATTAAAGTCTATAATAATTCAAATGTTCATATTCCTCATTTGTCACCGGCATCTGTGGCTTTAACTACAGACTTCGGAACCAGACAGACTACTGATCCTGCCCTTACCAGAACATTCAGGGTGAGAAACTTTCAGGGAGACAATGGTTCGGTCCTTAATGTTTCTAACATCACAGTGACAGGTGTAAATTCTGGAGACTTTACGGTAACGCCAACTGCTTTAGGTAATATCGGGGTTTCCATCAATGATGCAGATAATAACAGTGCCAGGATGAAAACTTTTACTATCAGTTTTCTCCCCTTAGGAGACGGTATCCGTACCGCCGAAATCAATCTTTATTCCAATTCTGCACCCAGTCCCTATACCTTTACAGTAGTGGGTATGGGAGCCAGCTGTAACTTAGAAAGCACTGCTTTTGCAGTCAATTCGATGGCACCTGGAGTCCAAACTCTTGTAGCTGATTATAATCCGTCGTCGGATTTGATTGGAGGTTTTACCACTAATAATAATGCAGGAGCGGTGAACAATACCTTAGGTATCAGACTTTTCCCAAATAATAGTAATCTTCACACCAGTTCCTCCACTTCATGGTATGTAAGAAATGCTTCGAAAACAGTAGAATTTGGCGGAGCAAGCGGTCTCGATATCAGTGGCCAGAAAAATGTTGCGATTGAATTTAGAATTGCAGCGTTTGCTACCGCAAATAACAGAGGAGTTAATTCTGATGATGAAATTAAACTTTTTGTGCTAAAACCGGACAATACATGGTCAGAAGAATTGAAACTTAATGGCTCAAACAGCTCCAATACTTACTATTTTTATGATTTCAATGGAGGTGAGACTTTATCGGGTGATTATGATGGAAATAATTTGCCAGCGGAAGAAACAAATCGGAACATCGGTTTTTTTGGATCTACCGAACTCAGGTACAAAAAATTTGTATTGAACATTCCTGCATCTGCCAATATTTCGAATCTTAAATTTAGAATTACCGCTAATACAGGTGGTAACAATAGAATGTGGCTTATCGATGACGTCCGGGTATTAACCAGTAACGCGGTTTATAAAACATGGAATGGATCATCTTGGTCTCCTTCAGCTCCAACTGCGAATGAAAAGGCTGTTTTCACAGGTGTTTATAATGTGCCAGCTGTTAATCTAAATATCTGTGAATGCGAAGTGGTGAGTACGGGAGGTGTCACTATTCCTGCCAACCGAGTATTAAATGTGCGGGGAAAAATCACCAACCACGGAAACGGAGACAACTTCGTAATAAAGACCGGCGGTAACCTCATCCAGATTGAAGACGGTGCGGTAAACACCGGCAGCATTACTGCCGAAAGATTGGTAAGCGACATCAATAATATCTCTACCCACATGGATTATCTGTACTGGAGTGCTCCGGTAACCGGTCAGAATCTACAGGATTTCTCTCCCGGTACTCCGGCAAACAGGATTTTCCAGTATAACGAGCCGAACGATCTGTTTAAGGCGGTACCTTTAGCAACAGAGCCCAACTTTGTTCCAGGCAAAGGCTATGCCTTCCGGGCAGAAAGTGGAACAGGAATTTCGAATCCTTATTCGAAAACCTACAAATTCAAAGGCGTACCGAATAACGGCCTTATTGAAAGGGAGGTGCAGCGCTCACTTAACACCGGTGCCGCGGCTGATGTTGTTCACGGTTATAACCTGATCGGTAACCCGTATCCGAGCAATATGTCGTTCGAGCAGTTTTATCAGCTGAACGAAGATGTGATTTATAATACCGCCTGGTTCTGGACCAACAATTTCTTTACACCGAACCAGCAAGGGTCAGGTTACGGACAGAATAATTACGCCGTGTGGAACGGTACCGGGGGAGTTGCGGCAACCGCACCGGCTGATAATAACCCTTCCAATCCTACAAGCAATACCACGACTCCCAACGGAATTGTTACGGTAGGACAGGGCTTCATTGTGCAGGTAAAGAACCTGGGACTGGGCCAGAAGGTTCAGTTCAGAAACCGAAACGGCAGCACCCCAGTGCGGGTATCTAATGTCGGTACCTTCTACAGCCGTCAGAATGAAGAAAAAGACCGGTTCTGGCTGAAACTGATCTCCGCCGACAGTATTGTGAACCGCCAGCTGATCGGTTATATCGACGGAGCCACCAACGGCTTTGAGCAGGATTATGATGCCGAAATTATGGGAATGAGCTCTGATATCTTTTACTCCACTTTGGAAGGTCGAAAATTGCAGATCCAGGGGAAAGCGGCGTTTGACCCTACCGATAAGGTACTGCTAGGTGCCAATATCTTTAAAAATGGGACTTATACCATCGCCATTGAAAATCCGGAGGGAATATTCAACGCCGGACAGAAAGTATATTTAAAGGACAATCTGCTGAACCGCTGGGTTGACCTGAATGCACAGGCCTATACCTTCGAAGCGACGAAAGGACTCACAGAGGGCCGGTTTGAAATTGTGTATGAATCACCGACCATCCTGGATACCGACGCGGTTACAAAAGATGAGCTTATGGTGTACCGAGACAGCGGAGATTTTGTGGTAAGAGCAAAGTCTAAAAAAATAACCATGCTGGAAGTGTACGATGCCAGCGGCCGTTTAGTTTATACCGCCAAACCGAATGACACGAAAGTCGTGATTAGCGGAGACCACCTGAACCGCGGGGTCTATATTTTGAAAATTAGTCAGGACGGTGTTGTTACAGCAAAGAAAATCCTGAAATAGACATTTTTTTAAACGCCATAGAAAATCCCAAACTTGAGAAGGTTTGGGATTTTTTTTGTAAACTCTACGGAAAATGAAAGGGTTAACATCTTGTCCATAGAGCATCAGGTTTCGCGCTGTTTTAAGTAACGAGCAATGTAAGCACTGTTTATTTTAATATGATATATTTATTTTATAAATTGGATTCGTAACTATTCATTAAAAAAAAATAATGATTAGTTGTTGATTATTTAGTTAATTTTGATAAATGGTAGAAAATATTTATTTATCAATCTTAATACAAGTGTTATGAAAACAAATTTATCCGGACAAAAATTGTGGTTAAGTGTTATCCTCATGTTAATGCTTATATCAGTGCGAGGTCAGAAACAGCAATCCCAACAATTGCTTAGTAATTCTTCCTCAAAGGGGACTGCACCTGTACTACAGGAAAAAAATGCAGATGTTATTTTCAAAAAGACTGCTTTTCAAAAAAGCGCTATGGTAAATGATATTGGCTGTGGTTCAATTAGCGCTGAAAAACCCTCAGAAGTTAAACAAAGGGATACTCAAAAAACAAAGTCTTTAAGTAAAAATATTTTAGCGGCATTATATAATAATAACCAGAATACAGCTGTAGTGGATAGTAGACCGCCTGTGACTTTGGTGGTACCTAAGCAGTATGATGAAGAATGTCATCCAAAGGGGGAAAAAATTACTAAAATGGAACTGATTACTACAGAAGCCAACTGAAAAATGTTCGTCAGACCATTAAAATATTTCTAAAACATATCCCATGAAACAATATTTACTTTACCCTTTTAAATTTTCTCTGATTTTTGTTTTATTGGCAATAGGTTACTCGAAGGCCCAAGTTACAATTTTTCAAGAAAATTTTGAAACCATACCTTTAGGAGGGGTTGGAACCTGGCAACAAGGTTATTTCGGAAATGCACCATCATTTTCTTACAACTACTTTACTGTTCAAAATTGTCCTGCAAATTTAATTGCAGGAACAAGAAGTATGCAGGTTACTGGCATCACCTCAACAACAACGGCAACCTGTAGTTACGTAAACAATCAAAATACAAATCCTAATTTTTCCCCGTTAATCTATCATCAAATTAATGCGACGGGTTATGATAATATTACATTGTCTTATCTGTGGAAATGTAACGGGCAGAATAATATTGATTACGGAAGACTTATGTATTCCCTGGATGGAAATACCTGGAGCACTCTTGTGACAAATTTAAGGATGGGGAACGGAAATACACAAACTGTCATCAATTATGCACTACCTGCAGCAATAGCAAATACTACTTTTTATTTGGGATGGAGTTTTGTAGCTAATACTGGTACAATAAATAATCCTGGATTAACTGTTGATAATATTGAGGTAAAAGGTTCTGCGATAATTACCTGCGATCCGATTAGCGCAACCGCTTCCAAATATGTCATCTGCCCGGGCGAAACTACAACGCTCACTGCAAGCAGTACAACAGCGGGTTATACCTACACCTGGTATACCGATTGGGATAACAATACGCATACCGGAACATTGGTAGGAAGCGGTGCTTCAGTGAGTGTAAGTCCAGCACAATCCACTCTTTACGGAGTAGTTGCGACAAAACCTGGCTGTCCTACCGGAGTAAATGCAGCTTATAGTTTAATTAACATTGCCGTTACACCGACCCCTACATTAATTGTATTAGATCCCGTGGAAGCCATTGCCTGTAGTGATGAATACCGCCAGATCAGTGTGGTGAGTGGCGGGAATATTCCTGATCAAGCACTTAATGAAACATGGAATCCCGTGGCTAATCCATGGATTACGAGCGCATCTGCCAGCGGAGGTAATATCAATAATGCGCAATGGGCACTCTATGACAGTGGTGGAGGATTCTCAAGTAATGACAAAAGTGTTTTCGCGATGGTCAATAGTGATGCGATGGGACCGTATAGCATGGAAAGCAGCCTCATTTCTCCACCTTTCAGCTTAAATGATTACAACACACCAGTTAATCTAACTTTTTATCATCACTTCAGACAGTTTCAGACAGCAAGTACTGCATATGTTGAAATAAGTACCAATGGTACTACGTGGACGACGTTAAGACAGTACAGCTCTACGGTGGGTGGAGCGACCAGTTTTGCAGCTGAAACGATTTCGTTGGATTCTTATGCCGGGCAGCCTTTTTTACAGCTTCGTTTCCGGTATAACGCAAATT
Source organism: Kaistella sp. (assembly GCF_032060305.1). Classification (NCBI taxonomy): domain Bacteria; kingdom Pseudomonadati; phylum Bacteroidota; class Flavobacteriia; order Flavobacteriales; family Weeksellaceae; genus Kaistella; species Kaistella sp. The sequence goes on from NZ_DAMBHK010000005.1 coordinate 41,296, forward strand.
ATGCATGGTATTGGGCTATAGATAATATCGCCATATCAGGAGTGCCGAAGCCAACTACGGTCACATGGTCACCGGTAGCGGGTCTGTTCACCGATGTCGGGGGGAATGTTCCTTATGTCTCCGGGCAGCACGCCACTACATTGTATGCGTCTCCATCTGTTACCACCACCTACACAGTCTCTGCTACAACTGCTGTTGGCTGTCCTGTAAATACGACTGTTACAGTAGAGCGTGGGGATAAGAGCTGGACTGCAGCGAACGGTAACTGGAACACGGCGGCAACCTGGGCACCCGTTGGTGTACCTACTAGTAATCATTGTGTTAAAATTCCGAATGGTACTTTTGTGACTGTTAACATTCCTGATGCAAAGGCCAAAAACATCACCGTTAAATCCGGCGGAAAACTCGAAATTGCCGGCAATCTTACTGTAACTGATTTCATTAAAAACGAAACCGGGAATGCTGATAACTTCGTGGTGAAAAACGACGGGAATTTAATCCAGATCAATCCCGTTATCAATACGGATCCCATCAGTGCTGAACGAGAGGTCACCGATATGAACAATATGCCGACGGGTGTGGGTGCTCAGATGGATTATGTCTATTGGAGCGCACCGGTAAGCGGCCAGAAACTGAGGGGGAATGTTGGAGAAGGCGGTTTCTCGCCCGGAACACCCAACAACCGTTTCTTTGAATATAACGAAGCCACCGACTATTTTGTTTCCACGCCGGATGTTACTTTTGCCCCCGGTAAAGGTTATGCCATCCGGGCAGAAGACGGCTATTCCAACGGGTACGACAAAACCTATTTGTTCCGTGGTGTGCCGAACAACGGGGAAGTATCCGTCAGTATTAAAAGGTCTCCTGATGTGGGAACGGTGCAGCACGGCTTTAATCTCGTAGGGAATCCTTATCCTTCGAATATAGACTTCACGAAGCTCTATGCGAATAATTCCGGACTGATTTACAATACCGCTTATTTCTGGACCAACAGCACCTACACTCCAAATCAACAAGGATCGGGTTATGGTGGTAATAATTATGCAGTATTCAACGGTATCGGTGGAAATCCGCCTACAGGAGGCACTTATCAATCTGCACCCAATGGTATTGTAAAGGTAGGTCAGGGCTTTATCGTTCAGAAAAAGGATATTGGCGGTCCCGTTCCTTTGGTGTTCAAAAATTCCTATGGTGCCGGTCAGGATTTGAGGGTTAGTACATCAGGCACTTTTTACCAGAAGAGCAGTGGCGACATTAATCGTTTCTGGTTACAGCTGGAATCTCCGCTAAATCTTATTAATACACAGTTAATAGGGTATGTGGAAGGGGCAACTGCTGATTATGAACAGGATTATGATGCGGAGATTATGGGATTGAGTTCCGATGTGTTTTATTCTAAAGCTGGAGACAGAAAAGTTCTTATTCAGGGCAAAGGATTGTTTGGTGAGCATGACAAAGTTGTTCTGGGAGCCAATTTTTTCCAGAACGGTAATTACACCATTTCCCTTCAGCAAGCCGAAGGTATTTTTGCTGTCGGTCAGGATATTTACCTTAAAGACCAATTGTTGAACACGTTCACCAACCTTAAAACCGGAAATTATACTTTCGCTGCAAACAAAGGAATCAGTGATGGTAGGTTTGAGATCATTTATAAACCGGAAACCATTCTGAGCACAGCAGGTTCTCTGAAAGATGACCTTTTAATATTTAGAGACCGCGATGATTTTGTGATCAGATCCAGGGGTGCTAAAATTACGGGTCTGGAAGTGTATGACGGTGCCGGCAGGCTGATCTGGAGCGCCAAACCCAACCAAAATGCGATGCGTATTCCGGGTACTGCCCTTGGCAACGGAATGTATGTTCTGAAAGCAGACCGTAACGGTAACGTTACTGCTAAAAAGATCGTTAAATAAAAATCAATATCTGATGGATAAGTAAAGGCCTGAATCATTTCAGGTCTTTTTTTTGGTGCCCATTATCTAATGTTGTAAAGGTGCGTTTTGGGCCCCCGTTAAACTGTCTTTTTTTTCAGGCAATAAAAAAAGAAACCCGTGTATTTTATGTTAAATATCCGTAAATTATTAATAGTTTTGCCGGGTCTAAAAAAGCAACTGGCGGACAACCCACGTCGTTTGTGCTGATGTGCGATAGAATTGCTTTGAAGTTATTTATTATCAACGATTTAAAATAAAAATTCTGTATATGAGTAAAGAAAATACTCTTTTTGATTCAAGAACATTTCTAAAACTCCTTCCCATACTGTCGATCATCATGTCGTCTTTTTCGTTCGGGCAGGCATCACAGACGTATAATGTCCCGGGGACCTACACTTTTACCGTGCCCGCCGGTGTAAACACTATCAAGGTGGAGGCCTGGGGTGGCGGTTCCGGGGGAAACAACGATATCAGCCGCGGCGGTGGTGGCGGAGCTTTCGCAGGACATAACACCTTGTCTGTAACCCCGGGAGCTTCTTATACGGTAAGAGTCGGCAGTGGCGGTGCCGCTGGTACGGGCAACAGCGGACAGGATTCCAGTTTTGGAACACTGATCGTTGCTAAAGGAGGAAACGGTGCTACGGGAGGCTCAGCTACTGCCAGTACAGGAGCTGTGCGATACAGCGGCGGTAATGGAGGAAGCAGTACCCGAAACGGCGGAGCCGGAGGGGGCGGTTCGGCCGGTTCCCAGGGCGACGGAGGAACTGGTGGGAGCACCAATAATACAAACGGCGCTGTCGGTGGAACTGCCGGAGCAGGCGGTGGAGCTGCCGGAGGAAATGGAGGAAATACCAATCAAAATGGTAGCAACGGAGGATTCCCCGGTGGCGGGGGCGGCGAACGAGGAAGTAACGGTACCAGTATTGGCTCGGGTGCAGGTGGAAACGGGCAGGTCATCATCACCTATACCCCTGCTTATCTTGCACAGATTATCTCTGCAGATACCGGATCATCGACCTGGTGTGCCGGGGAAACAAGAACGGTAAGTGTGACCATTAAAAATATCGGTACCCAGGCGTGGACCGACGGAGCAGGTAAAGATTTCAATATCGGGATTAAATGGAATACGAACGGCAGCAGCTGGCCCGATTATCATGTACGGGTTGACGCCGGAAATTTAGCCCCGGGTGCAACCAGAACTTATTTTTTTACAGTAACGGCTTCCAATAACGTAAACGGTGCCTACACCACGCCATTGGCCGCGGGTACTAATAATCTAACCTTTGATGTGGTTTATGAGAACGTTGCATGGTTCGGAAACAATCCGGGTGGGACTACAGGAGTGGGGCCGGGAAATGCGGTATACACTACTCCCAATCAGACCATCACAGCTCTCACGGCAGTATCAAATAACATTTTATCCTATTCAAACGGCACCTCAGGACAACAAAGTGCAACTGCCGCAGAAAATGGGAACGCTGTTTTAACTGCGCCCGCAGGGACGTATTTCGCTACAGTAAATTTTGCGAGTTATGGTACGCCTGGCGGAACTGCGCCTAATTATACACTGGGTGCCTGTCATGCAGCTACAAGTCAGTCGGTGTCTGAGGACTATCTGTTGGGTAATTCAGGATCGGTAACGATTCCAGCCACCAATGCGGTCTTCGGGGATCCCTGTGTAGGTACGCTGAAGAGGCTTTATGTTTCAGCATCTTACGCGCAGGCCATCTGCAGCGGAACCAGTGTAAGCATCAGCGGGAGTAACCCGACCGGCGGAAACGGAACCTATACCTACCTTTGGGAAAGCAGTACCACCAGTGCAACTGCAGGATTCGCACCTGCTGCCGGAGCGAACAGTGGAATCAATTATACCAGCGGTGCGCTTACCCAGACGACCTGGTTCAGAAGATATGTAAGTTCAGGCTGCGCCAGCGGATATTCCGCGGTAGTGATGGTAAAGGTGAACCCAACACCCGTAATTCCTACCATTAATATTACTGCGGCTACCTGCAGTACACCGGGAACAGCGACGATTTCGAATTACGCGACTGCCAATACCTATACTTTTTCACCGGCAGGGCCTTCGGTCAACAGCAGCGGAACAGTAACAGGATTCAACTATGGAACCACGTACACCGTCACCGCCAGAAATGCTTCAGGCTGTATTTCAGCAGCTAGCGCAGCATTTACGGTCGCGGCACAACTCAGCACTCCTGCAGTACCAACGGTTACTACCACTCCAGCCACCTGCAGCGCACCGGGAACAGCGACGATTTCTAATTACGCCGCTACGAATACCTATACTTTCAGCCCTTCAGGTCCTACAGTTGGGTCGGGGGGAATAGTTTCCGGATTGGCTGCAGGCACCAGCTATACAGTGACCTCCGGTAACGGCAGTTGTACTTCCGCGGCGAGTCTGTCTTTTACCATTACGGCGCAGCTTCCTACCCCGGCAGTCCCTGCAATAGTTACGACAGGAGCTACCTGCAGCTCAGCGGGAACAGCGACCATTTCTAATTACGCCGCTACCAATACCTATACTTTTGTGCCTTCAGGACCTACCATCGGTTCGGGCGGGATAATTTCCGGTTTGCTTGCAGGAACCAGCTATACGGTAACCTCCGGTAACGGAAGCTGTACTTCTGCCGCGAGCGCGCCGTTCTCAGTCGCATCCAGATTGCCTGCTCCTACCGTGACTTTAACTTCGGGCGCGGGAACAAACAACCAGACCGTATGTTCCTCTGATGCGGTAACACCGGTGACATACACTGCGACCGGAATCACCAGTGCCAACGTCACTGGATTGCCGGCAGGGCTAACCGGAAGCTTCGCTTCGAATGCTTTCATGATCAGCGGCACGCCAACAGTCTCCGGAACATTTAACTATACCGTAACCTTCACGGGAACTTGCGAGATCCTTACCGAGACCGGGATCATCACGGTTAACCCTACTCCTTCCGCGGCAGTGTCTGCGATCGGCAGCGGGCAGATCTGTACGGTAGCAGATGTGGTATTCAATATTGTCGGAACACCGGCGGCAACCGTGATCTATCAATTGAACGGAGGGGCACCCGTATCCCTGACATTGCCTGGTTCAGGAGTAGCACTGGTTACCGTAAGTGCAGCATCTGCCAGCCAGACGCTAACTCTTCTGTCCGTATCGAACGGGATCTGTACCGCGGCGCTTTCAGGAAGCAGCAGTACGGCAACTGTGAACTTCAGTGTAACGACGTGGAACGGAACGGATTGGGATAACGGTTTGCCCGATAATACCAAACTGGCAGTATTTGCAGCAGATTATTCCACCACCAACGGAAATATCACGGCGTGCGGATGCCAGACCAACCCTGGAGTAACCCTGACCATTGGAGAGGGGACCTTTATGGAAATCTTAAGAAATATCATCAATAACGGTACTATTGTGGTAAAGAGCGATGCCAACCTCCTGCAGAAGAGCGAAGGCGGTACTTATACCGCCGGTGCTGAGGCTAAATTTATGGTAGAGCGCAGTGTGAGCGGGGTGAAGAACAACCTCACCACCGGTATGGACTATATTTACTGGAGTGCTCCGGTGACAGGGCAGAATCTGCAGGATTTTTCGCCGGGTACGCCGCGCAACAGGATCTTCGAATATACCGAGGCCACAGACCTCTTCAAACAGGCACCTGAAAACGAGTTTATCAAAGGGAAAGGTTATGCCTTCCGTGCAGAAGGAGGCTTGTCTAACCCCTATGCGAAAACCTATATCTTTACGGGTGTTCCGAATAACGGATTGGTGCGCAGGGGAGTTACGAAATCCCCGAATACCGGAACCGGCGGTACGGTGGAGCACGGCTACAACCTGATCGGTAATCCTTATCCTTCCAACATTAATGTGGATCAGTTCTTTATCAATAATGCTTCTGTTATTCACGGTACTGCATGGTTCTGGACGAATACTGCTTATGTCGCCAATCAGCAGGGATCCAGCTACAGTGGTAACAACTATGCGGTATATAACGGAACCGGCGGAACCGGAGCCACAGGAGGTACCGTGGCACCCAACGGTATCGTAAAAGTCGGACAGGGATTCCTTGTACAGGCAAAAACTGCAGGAACGGTGGAGTTCCGAAATTCCTATGGCGCCGGAGATGATCTCCGTGTGGCAGATGCAGGGAATTTCTACCAGAGGGGTAATGAGAAGAACCGCTTCTGGCTTGAGCTGCTTTCTCCCGACAATATCCTGAACAGTCAGCTTATCGGTTATGTTCCGGGGGCCACTAACGGTTTCGAAAAGGATTACGATGCGGAGATTTTAGGAATGAGTGCAGATCTCTTCTATTCAAAAGTTCAGGATTACCGATTGATGATTCAGGGCAAGGGTGTCTTCACGGATACAGATAAAGTTTCTTTGGGCGCCAATTTCTTCAGGAACGGCAATTACACCATTTCACTGAAAAATACGGAAGGTATTTTTGCCAACGGCCAGGCAATTTATCTGAAAGACAGGCAGACCGGAGCGGTGACGAACCTGAGCGAAGGCAGTTATATTTTTACCGCAAGCAAGGGAATAAGTGAAGACCGGTTCGAGATCATTTACCAGCCGGAGACCGTTTTGGCTACCGATGCAGAACAACAGGGAACCCTTGAGGTGTACCGGGATGGCGGTGACTTTACCGTGCGTTCTTCCCATAAAAGGATTGCAGCCCTTGAAGTGTACGATGCTTCAGGAAGAATGGTGTACAGCACTAATCCTTTCAGGAAGGAAATCGTAATACCGGGAGACCTTCTCGTGAACGGAATATATCTTGTAAAGACCGAGCTTGAAGACGGGCAACGCTCCGTGAAGAAAATCAGAAAGTAAAGGTCTGCTTTATACAAATCAACCTGGAAGCGCTTCGAAAGAAGCGCTTCTTTTGTTTCCTGCACACCCTGGGCTTCGCTGTCAGCGGCAGCTGTCGGTCTTTGGAGAGCATATGCTGACGGATGCCCGCTCAGAGATCAGCGGTTATTTGCTGAGGTACGTTTAGTAGGTTTCAGATGCCTGCGACGCTGTTTCTGTGTATGCCGAAGTTGGGAAATTATCCTGAAAAAATTCTGTCTTTCGTGCGGATGTTACGGACAGGGTAAACCAAAGTCTGAATTTTGGGGAATTTTATTGAGCTAATCCCCGGAAATGCCGATGAAGAACGTGTTTTAATTTACATTATCGTTAAGGATATGATAATTAATCCAAATGATTGTTTGGATAAACATTAAGCATATAATAAATATTTGTAAATAATATAAATATTTTAAGTGAGTATTAAAATAATCTGTAATTTTGCTTCCCCAAATAATGAGAACTACCTCTTATTAAATTTGTTACTTTATGAAAACAACTTTATTTTCTTTTTATAAATCTTTGCTTGCTGCACTCCTGCTTTTTATTTCTGTGGCTGGATGGGGGCAAGCAACGCTATACAGTACTAATTTTGGTACTAATACTTCATTGGTCACAGGATGGTCTAGTTCGAGTACTAGTTCTGGATGGAATGCCAGTACCTCCTCTGCTTCAAGTACCTATACTGGTGCTAGTGGTGGAAGTAATATAGTTTTTAATGGTACAGGAACAAACGGAATTACTCACACCTTAACTTACAATAATAATTTATCAACAGTTGGTTATACAAATATTACATTACTATGGGGTGGTAGAGGGACTTCAACTTTTAATGGGGATATTATAATTGAATGGTCTTCAAATGGAACAACATGGAATAAAATTACTTATGCTTACACTAAAAATGGGAATGCATGGGCGCTGGTAAATAGTGGAAATAGGATTTCGTTACCTTCAGGAGCAGAAGAAGTATCTAATTTACAATTTAGGTTTTCGGCAGCAGCAACAAATAATGGAAACTACAGAATTGATGACTTTTCTGTACAAGGTACGGCGACTCCCACCTGTGCCGCTTCAACAGTCTCTTCCACCGTTTCAGCAGTAAATAATTCAACTTCCGGGGTAGATTTTTCAGGAAGTATTACCAATGCCGGTGGTGGAACTAATATCACTGAAAGAGGTTTCCAATATCCACTACTGTAGATGTGGCGACTTCACCGGGTACGGTTAACGAAATACCAACTGCCCCGGGAACAGGAGCATATTCTCTTAATGCCGGATTAAACGCAAATACCAAATATTTCTACAGGGCTTATGCGAAAAATGATTGTGCAACGCCACAAACAGGATATTCCCACAATACACCGGTTACCGCTACCCAATATATTGTGACTCTACCAATTTCTACCACGAGCAATGCTGCTTCCAATATTAGCAACAATGAGTTCCGTGCAAACTGGACCAATCCTGGTGCCGGTGGAGGCGAAACGTATTGGTATAATTTGACCGTCGAAAAATGGGATGGTTCTGCTTGGGTTGCATTTGGAACCTATAATAATATTCCTTCCGGTACACCGTATTATGATGTAACCGGAGCAACAGCCAATACACGTTATCGATATCATTTCAATTCCGAAAACGCAGGAGGTGTATCTATTCTTCCTTCTAATTGGACAGAAGTGACCACTACTTCTTCAATTACTTGGGCCAATGTACAGCCGGTAGCTCCTAACCCAATTACCGAACCCGCTTCTGCTACTATTTACGCAAGAGTGTTTGCGGATGGATCTACCAATCTTGCTTCGCCAGCTCAGGGACCGAATATTTCCGCATGGATAGGATATAGTACTGCCAACTCTAATCCGAGTGGAGCAGGGTGGACATGGGTGTCAGCCAGTTATTTTGGAAATGATGGAACGAATAATGATGAATATTCTGCTGTTCTTTCAGGGCTTAGTCCGGGAACGTATTATTATGCTTCCCGATTTCAATCAGGAACCGGTGCCTATTTTTATGGCGGTGTCAATAATGCACCGTGGGCTTCAACATCAGATAACGGCGTACTGACGGTGAATCCAAACAAGGTCAGTTGGGGAAATTACCAACATCCACATACCGGCACTTATATTCTTGGCGATTCATTTAATGTTTATGGTCGTGTATATCAGCCGGGGATTACCGATGTGGGCAGTCCGGGAAACGGAATCACCGCAGAGGTAGGTTATAGTACCACGAACACAGATCCTGCTACTTGGTCTGCAGCCAGTTGGAAACCCGCCACGTTTAATACCGATGCAGACGGTGCAGATGAATACACCCGTAACATTGGCGCAGATATTTCAGTTGACGGAACTTATTATGTAGCATTCCGATACAAATTAACGGGTGGCAGTACTTGGTATTATGCAGGTCATGGAACAACAGCCAATTCGGGTGGCGAATGGAACGGAAATACTTATATCAGTGGTGTCATTACCGTAACTAGACCGCGTGAAATTAATATAAAACAAGGCGGAACGAATATCGTATCAGGGGGTACATACACGTTCGGAAATCAAATTTCGGGTACGAGTTCTTCAGTTATTACTTTTACAGTAGAAAATACAGGACAGAACGATTTGTCAGTAGGTGCATTGAGTATTAGTGGCACGAATGCGGGTGAATACACAATTACACAACCCGAGAATTCTACCGTTGCTGGTGGCTACACGACCACATTTACGGTGACGTTTTCCCCAACAACCACCGGACCGAAAACTGCACAACTTTCTTTGGTTAACGATGATGCCAATGAAAATCCTTATATCATTAATTTGACGGGGACGGGAACAGCAAGTGCGACATCAGATGTTATCGTTGCACCTTACACTTATCCTACAAATATTGCTTATGCAAATTATCAGGCAACTGATATTACTGGCGCAATTGGTGCGGTAGAAATAGCAAAATTCACCATTCGGGATGGTGGTGCAACTGCAGATGCGGATAATTTGGGAACAACGGTGAACAGTTTGACGGTGGGATTGACCAACGCTGCTAATATCAGAAAAATTGCACTTTATGATGGTGCTACTGAATTAGGAGAACTGGCAGCAACTGCTTCTAATGCATTTACTGGACTTAATATAATAGTGGCAGATGGTACCACCAAAGATTTCAGTGTACGAGTAAGTTTTAATACTTCGGTGACCGATAATCAACAGATTCAGGTTTCCGTTACGGGAGCAGCTGCTGCGACATCAGGCTCCGGTTTCGGAACTGTAAACGCAGTGGCGACAGTCACAGGGAACGAAAACAAAATTGTTGTAATAGCAGATCGGTTAGCGTTTACAACCCAACCTGTAACTACAGGCGTTAATTCACCGATGAGCAATGTCGTAGTTTCCGCAAGTGATAATAATAACAATAAAGATTTAGATTATTCTGGAAATATTGTAATTACTTCTACCGGAACATTAACGGGTTCACCTGTCACGGTGGCCTCCGCTTCCGGGGTAGCAACTTTTAGTGGATTAACACATACCGTAGTTGGAACAGGACTGAAGTTAACTGCAACATCTACAGGATTGACAGATGCAATAAGTAATGCTTTTGATATTACCACTATTACATATATTCATGGTGATTATAGAACTAAATCAAGTGGAACATGGTCGTATAATCCTACAACGCCAGGATCAACACAATGGGAACGATATAGTTCAACTCTTGGTTGGCAAGATTATGTTGGTCAACCAACAGCAGCAACAGAATATACGGCATACATAACATTAAATACGGAGATTCCAACAGATGCTACAGGTCATGGAAAAGCTAAGATTGTAGTTACTAAAGATGAAACTACAGGTTTACCTGCTACTCTAGTTTTTAATCCATCTTCAAACTGGACATTTCGAAATGTTATTATAGAAAACGGAGCAACATTGGAGATGAAAACTGTCGGTTTCAACGTTCTTGCAGATCGTAATTTTGAAATTAAAGATGGCGGTAATTTCATTTTTAATTTAAGCTCTACTGCAGCAGCAGGATTAACAGGCAGTTTATGGAATGGTGTTGAGGTTTTTCATCCTGCGTCAAATTTTATTGTTAAAAACCATGAGACAGGTTCTGGTAAATATTTTTTTCCACCCGCAGATAAATTATCTTCAAACACTTATAATGGGGTAACTGCATATTTTGGAAATTTGCTTTTTGATCCAATTGTAAAAGACTTAAGGTTTACCACAACAAATTTAAACAACACCACAGTCACGCATGGTAATCTTGAAATTAGACCTTATGGAATTGGTTCAGGTTCTCAGACTTTGCTTTATGGTTCGGTAAATTGGACAATAGGAGGTAATTTTATTATTGGACAAAATTCTAATGACACTTCAACTACTAATATCAATTTAACTACTGGCACAAATACAATTGTATTTAATGTTAAAGGAGATTTTATAAATAATAGTGGAAATACTTTAACATTTACATCTAATCCTTCTGCAAGCACAACAATAAATTTAGAAGGTGATATGCAGATTGGTTCAATTGGTAAATTAATTTCAGCAGGATCAACCAACGCAACTTTAAATTTCGCAGGAACATGGGTTGGTAACAAAGATGATCCAACGATCCAAACCATCGATGTAGCCAATGCAGCCACCGCTTCAAATATTGCTTTCAATGTTAATTCAGGAGCTTATGTAAAATTGATTAATCAGGATCTGGCTTTAGGCAGCAGCTCTTCATTTAACGTGAAAAATGGCGGTACACTTGATTTCGGATTTAGTCCGTCAAATCTGGCACTTAATATTACCAATCACGTTAATACTGCAGCGTTCAAAACAGAAGCCAATTCCACAATCAAAATTACATCCTCTGAAGGAATCACTAATACCACCGGATCGGGTAACGTACGGACAATGACTACCGGAAGAGTTTTCGATAAAGGTGCAACTTATCATTATATTGGAAAAGTAAACCAAGCTACGGGAAATGGCATTCCAGATCAGATTACAGGTAAACTTATTGTAGAACTTGAAACTCAGAATGCGACGCAGGATGATTTGGAATTCAGATCTACGGGTACCACAACATTTGGCACTACAGGTGGAATTAACGGTCTTTTAGAAATCAGAAAGGGAAAAGTATTTGATGACCCTAGTAAAGGTTTTAGAAATTACAACGGTACCGTTGATGAGAATAATGATGGTGAGGCTGATGTGCAAAAGGGAGATTTGGTGATGAAGGGAGGCAAGTATGTAGTTTCAGGTGGAGGTTTCAAGCCATCATTATCGGGAAATTACACATTAAATTCTGGTACCGTAGAGTTTGCGGGTAACAATAATACTAAAATCAGGGTAAAACCCGCGTATTTCAACGTAGATGTCTCCGGCAGTAACGTAACGCCGGGCGGGAAAAATTTAGTGGTCAATAATGAACTTAAAGTCATTTCCGCAACGGCAGTATTAACCATCCCGGAAGTGCCTGACAATGAAAACCCTTATGTAGTTACGGCTAAAAAAGGGATTCAGATCGCCGAGGGCGGAGAGGCAATTTTTAAAAACAACGCCATTCTAATGCAGGAGAAAGATGCAGTAAACACAGGAGACATCACAATGGAGCGGAAAGCCACCGTGCCCTCTGTTCAATATAATTATTGGTCTTCGCCTGTGAAAGATCAACCATTGTACAGTTTATATCCGGGGATTCCTGATAATAAAGTCATGGTTTACAATTCAGCAAATGACCGTTTTACCGTATTGCCTACTTCCAGTAACCCAAAATCTGTATTTGCTAAAGGCTATTCCATAAAAGGTTCTTCAAATACAGATTATGCACCAGCCCTCACGGCAAAATTTGTAGGTGAGCCTCATAATGAAACTACGGCCGGAATTACCAGCATGCTTTTGTCCACGGCGGGAAGCAACTATAATTTAATTGGAAACCCATATCCATCCAACCTTAATTTGTTGGAGTTATTTGCAGATGGGGATAATAACGGTAAATTTTACAATGTAACTAGTGGGCCGGATATCGAAACCCCAACTGCCTACTTCTGGGATAATACCAGTAATACCGATCTTACCCAACAAGGTTCCGGTTACGTTAATATGAATTATGCATTGCTTAATCTGTCCACCGGAATTGGAACTCCTGCACCAAGATTGGCAACTACGGGTAAAAAACCCAATGGGATTTTAAAACCCGGACAGGGATTCATTATGAGAGCAGCCGAAAGCGGTGGCAGCCTAACCATTAAAAATACTCATAGAACGAGCTTAACGAAACCATTGGGAGGAACTGACGGAGTATATTACAAAGCGAATGAAGCAACAACTGATAAATTCTGGCTTACTTTAACCACACCAAATCAGATGAATATCGTGATCGCGCTAGCTTACCACCCTGAGGCAGAAAATTCTTTTGAAAGATTTGACAGTATGATTTTTAGTGAAGCAGTAACGGAAAACTTTTATTCGTTAAGCTCCGACGCACGAAAATTAGCCATCCAAAGCAGAAAAGGAGATTTTAATACGGAAGATAAAATTCCTTTAGGTATTAAAAGTTCTGAAACAGGTTTACAGAAAATAAGTTTGGAGAGCAACTACGGCGCTTTTGATAATCAACCGATCTATTTGAAGGACAAACTGTTGAATACGCTAACTAATTTGTCAGATACACCTTATGAATTTACTACGGCAATGGGCGTTGATGAAAATCGTTTTGAAATTGTTTATAAACCGGGGACTGTACTTGCTACTGATAGCGGAATAAAAGAAACGCTTACTGTGTACAGAAATGCCAACGATATCATTGTGAAGTCGAAGCATTCAAGAATTGATGAAGTAGAAGTGTACGATGTTTCTGGTAGGCTGATTATTAAGGTGAAAGGAGGTTCCGATGAATTGCGAATCAATGCTTCATCATACATTTCCGGTACATACGTGCTGAAAATTAAATGTGACGAAAAAACCGTGACCAAAAAAATATTGAAGTAGAAACCAGAGACACCGCTGTATTTTATATTAATCGAAATTAATTATCTTTGAACGTCTTTTTTTAAAAGAGATTATTATCTTTGCACCAAATTGTTCAATAAATGAAAAAATACATCTATATCTTCATCATATTTATTTCTTTCGGTGTTACGGCACAGACGCAAACTAATGTTTTTGACGATACTGCAGAAATGGCTGAACGGGAAGAGTATACCGATGCTTATTCAGATGTACCCGAAAAGGAACCAGAGATTGCTTATGGCCCTGGTAACCCTGGCGAAGACACCGTACCCATCGACGATTATATCCCAATGTTGCTTATGGTCGCTGCCGGGCTGATTATTTACAAAACTTACCACAGGAAATCCCTGTCCAGATGATACCTCAAACCCGAAATCAGTTTCGGGTTTTTGCCTTGGATTATTAATGAAATCGATGTGTACGAAAAGTTTCTGAAACCCGTTATAGATGTTATTACCGCACTTATAGCTTTGGTCTTGCTGAGTCCGGTTTTATTGGGAGTTGCTTTGATTCTGGTTTTGGTCAATGGTGGAAGTTCCTTTTTTATTCAGACTAGACCGGGCAGGAACGGAAGACTTTTTAAAATCATCAAGTTTAAGACGATGAATGATAAAAGGGATGAATATGGCAGGCTGCTGCCTGATTACCGCCGGCTTACTTTTTTCGGCAGGCTGGTAAGGAAGACTTCGCTGGACGAGCTTCCGCAACTGATTAATGTGCTGAAGGGCGACATGAGCCTGGTGGGGCCGCGTCCCCTGCTTCCCGAATACCTTGCGCTCTACAGCCCAGAACAGCAGAAAAGACACGACGTGAAACCCGGTATTACGGGCTGGGCACAGGTGAACGGCAGGAACGCCATTTCCTGGGAAGAGAAATTTGCCTACGACGTGGAATATGTTGAAAATATATCTTTAGCGCTGGATGCTAGAATCCTCCTGATGACGATAGCGAAAGTGCTGAAAAGGCAGGATGTGAATGCCGGTAACAATATGACGATGGAAGCTTTTAAAGGAAATAAAGCATGATTTTATATGGATCCGGAGGTCAGGCGAAAGTCATTTACGACCTCATACTTTCGAATAATCACCTGCTGGAGTATCTGGTAGATGACCGGCCGAACGGAAACTTTCCGCACCATCTGCCCGTGTATGCCCCCGCAGAGGAACTCATAAGGAATAAGAAAGTCATTATCGCTGTTGGTGATAACAGTATCCGGGAACAAATTTATCTCCGCATCAAAGACTGGTGTACCTTCGAGACCATACAGCATTCCAGTGCCTATGTATCGAGGTTTTCGAGCGTTGGTGAAGGTACCGTGGTTATGCCGCAAGTTTGCATCAATGCAGATGTGAAAATAGGTCACCATTGCATTATCAATACCGCCTCCACCATCGAACACGATTGTGTGATTGAAGATTTTGTACATATTTCCCCCAAAGCATCATTGGCTGGAAATATTACCGTAAAGAAAGGAGCACACGTTGGAATTGGAGCCAGTATCATTCAGGGGGTTACGGTAGGTGAAAATGCCATGATCGGCGCAGGAGCCGTTGTGCTTCGGGATGTGCCACCCCACGCTGTGGTGGTAGGAAATCCCGGTAAAATTATAAAAATGAAAGAAGAACATGGAGCAATCTAAAATATGGCTTTCGTCGCCCCACATGGGCGGAGGAGAGATGAAATATATCCAGGACGCGTTTGCAGAAAACTGGGTCGCTCCGCTGGGACCCAACGTAAACGGGCTGGAGCATGATTTGGAGGAGTTCCTGAATGAGGATATCTATGTAGCGGCACTGAGTTCCGGAACCGCGGCCATTCATCTTTCCCTGATTCTGCTGGATGTGAAGCCTGGCGATTTTGTCATCTGCCAGTCGCTGACGTTTTCTGCTTCCGCGAATCCTATCGTGTATATGGGCGCCACTCCTATTTTTGTTGACAGCGAGAAGGATACCTGGAATCTTTGTCCGAACGCCGTGGAAGATGCCATTAAATTCGGAATCTCAAAAGGAAAGAAACCCAAAGCCATTATCGCGGTCGCGCTTTACGGGATGCCTTATAAGGCTGATGAAATTAAAGCGATCTCTGAAAAATATGATATCCCGGTCATTGAGGACAGTGCGGAAGCGCTGGGAAGCATGTATAAAAACCAGAAATGCGGAACCTTCGGTGATCTGGCGGTACTGAGTTTCAACGGAAACAAGATCATCACGACTTCAGGGGGCGGAGCCCTGATCCTGAAAGACAAAGCTTTCAAAAAAAAAGCGGTATTTCTCTCGACCCAAGCGAAAGATGACGCTCCCCACTATGAGCATACCAATATCGGTTATAACTACCGCATGAGTAATATCTGTGCCGGAATCGGACGCGGACAGATGGAGGTGCTTCCGCAGCGGGTGGAGCAGCGCAGGGCCAACCACCGGTTTTATGCGGAACTCTTTAAAGACTTCCAGGGGTTTGCCCTTCATGCTGAGCCGAACAGTGACTATTATTCGAATCACTGGCTGAGCGTGGTCTGTGTGGATTCGGCCTGTGGAATCACTCCTGAAGCCGTAAGGCTTGCGGCACAGAAGGAGAATATTGAGACCAGGCCCATCTGGAAACCCATGCACCTGCAGCCGGTATTTAAAAACTCATTATATTTTGGTTCTGATCTCGCCGAAAAGTGTTTTGAGACCGGTCTCTGTCTCCCTTCCGGCTCTAATCTCACCGAAAATGATTTTGCCCGGATCAGTCACCTGTTTGCTGAAATCTTCAGTTTATCTTAAATAAAACATCTGTAACTGTATAATATTTCGTATTATTACAATTCGATTTCCGGCTGAGTTCGGGGAGCGTTTCCTAAATATTTATTTAAAGCTATGGGCTTTGGCAAGAATCTGAAAACTAAACTGTACAGCGGCGATAACCTGATGAATCTGTCGGATGTAAGGTACCTGCCACGCTGGGTCATCCTTTTCATCGATATTTTCTTTATTTCGCTCGCGATCTTTTTTTCGTGCTACCTCATTGAAAAGCTGAGTTACAGCACCATTAAGGTGTTTTCGCACCGCGGGCTCATGTACCTGCTGATCCTGGGGGTGAGTGTGGTGTTCATGTTCATGTTCCGCACCTTTTCGGGCATCATCCGGCATTCCACTTTTATCGATTTATTCAAGCTTTTTCTGGCGACCCTCAGCACGACGATGGTGGTGGGATTCGGAAGTTTTGGGTATTATTTTGTGACCGGGCAGCGCGTCATCCACATGT